>CAZVPC010000214.1:0-4295 GCA_964629005.1 uncultured Pseudoalteromonadaceae bacterium
TACCAACACGCCAATTTAATGACCGCTGGTTTCATTAGCGCACCATTAAGAAATAACAATAAGCAAATTATTGGCGCGATTGTCTTTCACCTAACCATTGATCCAATTTTTAATTTATTAACACCTCCTAAAAACACCAGTTCAATCACCCATTATTTAGTCGCAAGTGATGGTCTTTTGCGTTCACCTTTTCATAATGATTTAAGTACAGTTTTAACCAAAAAAATAGCCACTGAACCATTCAAACATTGGCAGCATGAACAAATGTCTGCTGCTAGCCAAAAATCTATCGATCATCTTACCCGTATATCTGAATACTTAGGTCCAGATAATGATAGGGTTTTAGGCATTCACCAAACAATTAAGTTACTCAATGTTAAATGGGTTTTAATCAGCGAAATAAGTACTCGAGAAGCCTATACCGATGCAAATTGGTTAGCCTATGTGTCATTTGCTTTATTAATTGTCACTGTTTTTTTTATTAGCTTAATTGCGATTGTACAATCAAGACGAATTACTCGCCCTATTAACCAATTAGCGCAAGCAAGTTTAAAAGCCGCGGCAGAAAAAAATGATATGCAAATAGAGATTGTTGCTGACAACGAAGTAGGTGTGTTAGCCGACTCCTTAAATCACATGCTCACCGTGAGAAAACAGCAAGCATTGGAAATTCGTCATAGCCATCAGCAAACTCAACAAGCCTTAGCCGATTTGGCAGAACAAAAATATGCGCTAGATCAACACTCTATCGTTGCCATTACCGATAGAAAAGGCACCATTACTTTTGTTAATCAGAAATTTGCTGAAATCAGTGGTTATAGTCAAGCCGAATTAGTAGGCCAAAATCATCGTATACTTAATTCAGGTTTTCACCACAAGCAAATGTGGACAGAAATGTATCAATTGATCAACCGAGGGTTAGTTTGGAATGCTGAAATATGTAATAAAGCAAAAGACGGACATTTCTATTGGGTTGACACCACCATAGTCCCGCATATGGATGAAAAAGGTAGTCCAAAAAGTTTCATCGCCATTAGAACAGACATTACTAAACGCAAACAAATAGAAAAAATTAATCAACAAAATATTAACCAACTCGAATTAGTGGTCAACAATACTGGTGTTGGTTTTTGGGACTGGGATATTATTGCTGGCACGGTCGATTGCAATAATCGTTGGTATGAAATAACGGGGTATAGCCGTGCTCAACTAAAACCATTCACAGTCGAAAAGTGGTCAGCATTAATACATCCCGATGATTTATCCAAAGCCTTGCAAATAATTCAGCAACATTTTGACCAAGATATAGAGCAATATTTTTGTGAACTGCGACTCAAGCACAATAAAGGTCATTGGGTTTGGGTACTTGATAGTGGCAAGCTAGTCTCTCGTACAGTCGATGGTGAGCCGGAACGTATGGTAGGAACACTGATCGATATTACCCATCGAAAACGAACGGAGCAAACAACGCAAATAAAACTTGCTGTTGCGAAAAGCCTCGCTCAGCATGTATCTCTTAAAAAACGACTAGATAACGCCATTGATGAACTGTTTAAATTAACTGAATTACAACTGCAATGTAAAGGTGGGGTGTTTTTATTACCACAAGGCAAAACCGAGCTTGAGATGTGCAGCCATCGTGGTGAATTTTCAGCGCAATTTTTATGTGATGAAAAAAAAATCGCCTTGGGTTGTTGCTTATGTGGTAAATCGGCACAAGCGGGTAAAATCATCATTAGTAACAATTGTTTCACCGATCATCGTCACGAAAATAGCTGGCCAAATATGCAAGCTCATGGTCATTATATTATTCCGCTAATTAACCACGCTGAGGAGCAAAGCACAGTGGTTGGCGTGTTATTTCTTTACACTGAGGTTGATCCCGATGCCAGTGACGAACGCTTAGTGCTGTTACAAGAAATAGGCGATATGTTTAGTGCCACCATCATTCAAGAAAACGCCCGTTCTTTACTAAAAAAAGCATCACAAACTGCCGATCAAAACAGCCAACTAAAAAGTGAGTTTTTGGCAAGCATGAGTCATGAAATACGCACACCAATGAACGGCGTTTTAGGCATGCTGGGCTTATTAGAAAATAGTGAACTCAATAAAGATCAAGCACATAAAGTTGGTTTAGCTAAGTCTAGTGCCGAAGCACTACTAACGTTAATTAATGATATTCTTGATTTTTCCAAAGTTGAAGCTGGCAAGCTGGAATTAGAGATTATTGATTTTGATTTAAGAAAAATGTTGGGAGAATTTGCTGAAGCGATGGCACTTCGTGCTCAAGAAAAAGGTCTTGAGATTATTCTGGACACCACCAATATCGATCAATCAATGGTAAAAGGAGATCCCGGTCGACTGCGGCAAATATTAACAAATTTAGTTGGTAATGCGATTAAATTTACCGATGCCGGTGAAATATTGATCCGTGTAGCAACCACATTAAATAGTAATAACTCTTTAACCTTACATGCCAGTATTAAAGATACCGGTATTGGCATTCCTGCCGATAAAATTAATTCATTATTTGATACTTTTACACAAGTCGACACCTCAACGACACGTAAATATGGTGGTACGGGTTTGGGGTTGTCTATTTGCAAAAAGTTATGTCAGTTAATGGACGGAGATGTTCACGTGACCAGTGAGCTGCAACAAGGTAGTTGTTTTACTTTTAAAATAATACTTAACACCAGCACAAAATCATCATTGGTTTCACCGTCCACGAACATTAACAGCTTACGACTACTCGTTGTTGATGATAATATGACCAACCTAACGGTATTAAAAAAGCAGCTAGAACATTGGGGAGCTAAGGTCACCACCGCAGATAGTGCTCTAAAAGCACTTGAACGTTGTCAACAACTCAGCAATAAAAAAACGATGGATGCCAAAAAGTCAGATCAGTTATTTGATGCGGCATTAATTGATATGCAAATGCCTGAAATCAATGGCGTTAAGCTCGGCAACATGATATTGACAAGCCCTGAATTAAGCCAAATGAAATTAATCATGATGACTGCTATTTCAAATAGCAATAAAGCGCAATTTTTTGACAATATTGGTTTTAGTGGCTTTTTTCCAAAACCAGCAACAACCGCTGATCTTTTAAATGCACTTGCGCTCATAATGAATGATCATAAGGTTAATTTAGCCGACAACACTAAGACGTTAAAAAATCCGCTTTCTATTGAAAAAATAGATTGGCCGGAAAATGTCCGTTTATTATTAGTTGAAGATAACCGGATTAATCAACAAGTTGCCTTAGGCGTGTTAAAGCAATTTAAATTAACAGCTGATGTTGCCAATAATGGCGTTGAAGCCATAAAATTACTTTTGGCTGCCGTTAACAATAAACCTTATTCCTTAATATTGATGGACTGCCAAATGCCCGTACTTGATGGTTATCATGCTAGTCAACAAATTAGAGAAGGAAAAGCAGGCTATGAAAATTTATCGATCCCAATCATCGCGATGACCGCAAATGCGATGCAAGGCGACCGTGAAAAATGTTTAACCGCTGGTATGAGTGACTATTTAAGTAAGCCCATTGATCCCGATTTATTAGCAAAAAAACTTACTTATTGGCTAAACGCTAACGCCGATGATCAGCAATTAATTAAGCAAGCGCATCATCAACCAGCTCAATTGAGCCAGCAAGCCAGCCTAAATAACCCTACTGAGACCAAAGCCCCACATACAGCACCATTGATTTGGAACAAACAAACGGTAATGAAGCGGGTATCAAACAAAGAAGCTTTGTTAAAAATGTTAATCAACAATTTTATTATCGAAATACCAGAACTTATTAAACAATTGCCCAACACATTAATCGCCCACGATAACGAGCAAATAAGCCAACAACTACACACCATTAAAGGTGTAGTAGCTAATTTAAGCGGTGAAATAATGCACAACACTTGTAAAGAAATTGCTGTCGCAATAAAAGCCAATGATCCAGAAAAATACCAACAATTACTCAGCAACTTAACGGTTAATTATCAAACTTTAGTCGTGAAATTTAATCAGTACCTCCAAAATAGTGAAAGCTGATTTTACTCATAAAAAACGCTAATCAGGGCTATTTGCATAGGGATTTTTAGGTCGTGATGTTAACTTTTTCGGGTGTTTTTTGAGTTGACCTTGCTCAGTACTTTTATTCTTACTATGCTTTGATCTGGACATGTTTTCATGCGATTTATGCCCTTTAGCATTATCAGCAGAGCGTTGACCGTCTTTATGTTCAACTTTACCTTGACTAGAATGAGCTGACTGTATCATTTTTTCTTTTT
>CAZVPC010000215.1:0-4270 GCA_964629005.1 uncultured Pseudoalteromonadaceae bacterium
CAACATGCAAAATCTGACTGGATGGAAATGGAGAAAGAGCGCGGTATTTCAATTACTACCTCGGTAATGCAATTTCCCTACAATGATTGCTTGGTTAATTTACTTGATACTCCCGGCCATGAAGACTTTTCAGAAGATACTTATCGTACGCTTACTGCGGTAGATTCTTGTTTAATGGTGATTGATGTGGCTAAAGGTGTTGAGCAACGTACCATTAAACTCATGGAAGTCACCCGCTTGCGTGATACCCCGATTATTACGTTTATGAATAAAATGGACAGAGATGTACGTGACCCAATGGAAGTAATGGATGAAGTTGAAGCTGTTTTAAAAATTAAATGTGCGCCTATTACTTGGCCAATTGGCATGGGTAAAGAATTTAAGGGCATTTACAATATTATTGATGATGAAACCATTTTATATCAATCTGGCCAAGGCCACACCATTCAAGAAAAGCGTGTTATTAAAGGTTTAGATAATCCCGAGCTTGAAAGCGCTATTGGTACTTATGCCGAAGAATTACGTGAAGAATTAGAGTTGGTTATTGGTGCCTCACATGAATTTGATTTAGATGAATTTTTAAATGGTGAATTAACACCGGTATTTTTTGGTACCGCATTAGGTAATTTTGGTGTCGATCACATGCTTGATGGTTTAACTAAATGGGCACCAAAACCGTTACCGCGTATTACCGACAAACGTGAAGTAATTGCTATTGAAGAAAAGTTCACTGGTTTTATTTTTAAAATTCAGGCAAATATGGATCCAAAACATCGCGACCGTATTGCCTTTATGCGTATTTGCTCTGGCAAGTATGAAAAAGGCATGAAAATGAAGCAAGTTCGCACCGGCAAAGATGTAAAAATTGCCGATGCAGTAACTTTTATGGCGGGCGATCGCAGTAATGTTGATCAAGCCTATGCTGGCGATATTATTGGTTTACACAATCACGGTAGTATTCAAATTGGTGATTCGTTTACCGAAGGAGAAATGCTAAAATTTAGTGGTATTCCTAACTTTGCCCCTGAAATGTTTCGTCGTATTCGTTTGCGCGATCCATTAAAAGCTAAACAGCTACAAAAAGGGCTGATCCAATTATCAGAAGAAGGGGCAGTACAAGTATTTCGTCCGTTTAATTCTAACGAAATGATCGTTGGCGCGGTAGGTGTATTACAATTTGAAGTAGTGGTTCAGCGCTTAAAAACTGAGTATAAAGTGGATGCTATTTATGAACCTATAAGTGTTGCAACGGCACGCTGGTGTACTTGTGATGATGAACGCACCTTAGAGCAATTTAAGAAAAAAGCGTTTGATAATTTGGCCTTAGATGGTGGCGACAATTTAACTTATATTGCTCCCACTATGGTAAATTTATCGCTAGCCCAAGAGCGTCATCCTGATGTGCAATTTTTTTCAACAAGAGAGCATTAATTTTTTGTATGAAGCATGAACATCAACAAAAATACTAATCAGCGTTGGGTTTCGTACCTCAACGCCAACCTACAAGAATTGACAATTTTATGAATATTAAACAGCTATTAAGTGAAAAAGTTCAAGCAGCAATGGTTGCGACGGGTTTACCTAGTGGAACTAACCCAGCGATCAGTATTTCTAATCGCCCGCAGTTTGGTGACTATCAGGCCAATGGTGTGATGGGCGCAGCAAAAAAATTAAAAACGAATCCACGCGAGTTAGCAACAAAAGTTGTTGCACAACTAGCACTTGATAAAAGCTTCAACGACATTACCAACAAAATAGAACTCGCTGGCCCAGGGTTTATTAATATTCACTTATCACCCGTTTGGCTTGCCAAGCAGTTGGTAAATGCCAGCCAAGATAGCAAATTGGGTGTAACTCAACGGGGTACCAATCAAGAAGAGAAGGCACAAACCGTTGTGGTTGACTATTCTGCGCCAAACCTTGCCAAAGAAATGCACGTCGGCCATTTGCGCTCAACCATTATTGGTGACGCCGTTGTACGTTCATTAGAGTTTCGTGGTGACAAGGTTATTCGTCAAAATCATATGGGTGACTGGGGTACACAATTTGGCATGTTACTGGCGCATTTAAACGATAAATTACAAGCCAATGAAGTTGCTGAAACCGCGTTATCTGATCTAGAAAATTTTTATCGAGAAGCAAAAGTTCGCTTCGATAATGAAGATGGTTTTGCCGACCGCGCCCGCGATTATGTAGTGAAGCTACAAGGTGGCGATGCCGATTGTGGTAAACTTTGGCAGCAATTTATTGATATTTCCATCAAACATAGTGAAGAAATTTATCAAAAATTAAATGTTACCTTAACCCGTGCCGACATTATGGGAGAAAGTGCTTATAACGATGATTTATCTACCGTTATAGATGAGTTAATGGCGCAAAACATTGCCGTTGAAGATCAAGGCGCAAAAGTGGTTTTTATTGACGAAATGGCCAATAAAGCGGGTGATCCCTCAGTATTTATCGTACAAAAATCCGGGGGTGGTTATTTATATGCGACTACTGATTTATCCGCTTGTCGTTATCGTAGCAGCACATTAAATGCCGATCGCATTATTATTTTTACTGATGCACGCCAAGCATTACATTTCAAACAGGTTGAAATAGTTGCCCGTAAAGCCGGATTTTTACCCGAGCAAGTCAACTATCAACATTGTCCATTTGGCATGATGATGGGTAACGATGGCAAGCCATTCAAAACCCGCACTGGTGGCACCATAAAACTAGCTGAATTACTCGATGAAGCCATAGTACGGGCAACAGCGGTAATTAAAGAAAAGAATCCCGATTATTCTGCTGAGCAGCTAGCAGAAATTGCCACTAAAGTAGGTATTGGTGCCGTTAAATTTGCTGATTTATCTAAAAACCGTGCCAGTGACTATATTTTTAACTGGAAAACCATGCTTAGTTTTGAAGGTGCCACCGCCCCTTATTTACAATATGCTTATGCCCGTATTCAAAGCATCTTCACCAAAGCAGGTGTGTCAACAAATGATCTCGCTACGACAATGAATATTGTTGAACCGCAAGAAAAAGCCCTCGCCGTTAAATTATTACAACTTGAAGACGTACTTGATGCTGTGATCAGCGAATGCACGCCTAACTTATTGTGCAACTACTTATACGAACTGGCCAGTTTATATATGAGTTTTTACGAAGCTTGCCCGATATTAAAAGACGGCATTAGTGCAGAGGTCAAACAATCACGTTTAGCATTAAGTCAGTTAATTGCCAGAACCTTAAAACAAGGTTTAGATATTTTAGGTATTGAAACCATGGAACGCATGTAAACGTAAGTTTTTATTTGACATAAACACTAACTTTGCCTGTTGATTGATTTTTTATTGCTCAAAATTTTCATTAATTGAGATCATTTTAGAAGATGATTTTTTTAGGGAAAGATCTGTTTATCGTTAAATTCGGCAAATAGTGGCGGTTTTAGAGTGGACTACCCTCACTTTTTAACCTTTTCACTCTATATCAATAAGTTTTTTTGTTCATTGAATTGATATCCTAACGCTTTATAGCCTTTTTCCCGTTTCTTCCACATACGCTGTAATGTAGGGAAATCATCAATAAAATCGTAAACTTGAATAACAGTTTTACTACTCCATTCTCACTGAATTCGTCCAGCGTATTGCGCTAAAATTCCTTTCCAAGCTATCGGCAACGTTATGTATAAAGTATCTAAATGTGGTAAATCAAAACCTTCACCGACGTATTTGCCTGTAGCTAAGATAACAACAGCTTCATCATTGCTTGGTTTACTGGATAAGAAAGTTATTCGTTCTTGTCTTTGCTTTGTTGAAATACCACCATGCAGTTCAACAACCTTTATCCCCTTATCAGCCATCAATTTAGCAAGTAATTCAATATGCTCTTTTCTTTCGGTAAGCACCATGACAGATCTGTCATTGTTTACGGACTGCTTGATGCTGTTAACAATTATTTCATTTCTAGCTTGATCACAAACTAAGTGTTTATAAACTTGAGATATATGTGGTTTAGTCTCAGGAATTAACCATTCGATAGGAAAACTAGTATTAGTCTTAACCACCTTCACATGTTGTTCAAAGCTACTGGTGGAGCTTGCTGCCTTATAAACAACAGAGCCTATTTGGAAGTGCATTAATTTTTCTAAACCATCTTGGCGTTTAGGTGTTGCCGTAAATCCGTGAATATATTTAGCATGCACTGACTTTATCAAACACTCATAGTTTGATGCAGGCAAGTGGTGGCATTCATCTATTAATATTTGCCCATATTTTTCAAT
>CAZVPC010000216.1:0-4269 GCA_964629005.1 uncultured Pseudoalteromonadaceae bacterium
GAGAGCATCAACTCATCCTAAAAACTAATATCGGGCAACTGCCATTGTTGCTGTTTTTTTAAATACTCAGCTTTAGGTAAAGCAACATAAAGTGGTTTTTTATTAATATCTAGCCATGCTAACAAGCCATCAATAGTCGCTTCTGACATAGCGGTACACCCCGCCGTTGGTGCACCTCTTCGCTGCCAAACGTGCAAAAATATACAACTGCCTGCATTAACAATGTTGTCGGGGTTATAGCCAACCAACAAACCTTTTTTATAACGAATATCACCATTTAGGTGAAGATCTCGACGCATCGGCTCAGTTGAACCTTTTATCGCCGCCTCACCCACAATACTTTTATCAACAATTTGGTTGTAAAAGCGTGAACCATTAACGTCGATACAATAGTCATCTACACTCATTTGCTGATAACGCATATGGGTGTTAACAGTTTTAAAATAACCAAAAGCATCACCTAAGCTAAAAATTCCAGCCGGTGCTTTGCCGTCACCTTCTATTTTATATTGACCTTGCTGTTTGTTATGCAGTCCTAAACCCCAGGCTAAACCATGCTTACCTACCGTGACTGAACTAGCCGCAGACACGGTTTGCCACACACCGTTAACTTTAACAAAGGTATACATTAAGCCGTGATCAACTTGCCAATTGTCGGTGATCACCACTACAAGTTGTTGATATTGTGCTACCGCCAATATCGGCTTAGCATTAGCGTAAAGGGTCATAAACAAAAATAACAAAGGCACCAATAGCGTCATTTTTTTTCTTATTATCACTATCATTTTATTTTTAATCATTAAATTTGATCCGCTTAATATTATAAATTTGCTCAACGTAACTTTCAGTCGCTGAAATTTGTAAGGGTAATAACGGGGTTACCGACACACCATTTAACGTACCTTGATAAAAACCTCCATTCGCCTTTAAATAGCCTAAACCTTTTACATCGTGAATAATGTAAGGTTTACCTTGATCTTCACCTAACACCATCATCACATGACCGGGAATATAAATAAGATCACCGACTTCAGTTTTATTAAGTACTCTCAATTTGTCAGCTATTTTAGTGTTTTTTTCAAAACGAATATTTAAACCAAAAGCACTATGACCTTGCTGCCCTGAATTACGAGGTAAGTTAAAACCAAAGGTTTTGTAAACCTCATCAATAAAGCCAGTACAATCACGACCGTTAAAATCATGCCCCCAACCATAACGTTCACCCAAAAACTTGAACGCTTGTTTAATAATATTTTGTTGGTTAAACGCTAAATAACCTAAATGAACATCTTGTGCACGAGGGATCAGCGCCAACACAATGTTTAATTGGCCCGTTATGCTTCTTGTGGGTAATTTAATCACATAGCTTGCAAACGGATTTTGCCCATAAATTTCATTACCGTAGTCACTTCTTTTAGCTAACGGTAAACGAGTGCCCATATCAAGTTGTAACTCAGAAATATTCGCCTGTTCAGGAACATACGTAGTAAAAATTTTACTCCCTGTTACCACCAGAAAATGCTCAGTATTTTGATACGCTTTTACCATGGCTTTGCTACCGATAGCAACATCCGTTTTTAATATCCAAGCAATATAGTTATATGCTTTTACTAACAACCAATGACCATCACGACTGCTATGTAAAACCGCAAGCGCATCGCCGGGAAACACGGCGCTTTCCTGAAATCTATCTAAATCGTGATCGCTATCCTTTTCATAAACCTTATCTAAGGTTGGAAATGTTCTTAACGATGATCGCCTAATAACTAAGCCAAATTTAACTTTATTAGTAACAACAATGGCCTTTTTATTTAAATTATCAACATAATGCTGATAATTTTGAGTAACCAGTTTTGTTCCATCGTGGTAAAAACGCTCGTCGCTAGGCACTTTACTGATGTTGTCAATTAGACTCACTAACTGCTGTTTTGATAAACTGTCAGTAAAAGTTAATGGGGCACTTATATAAGCGTTATCCCTTATTAACGTTTGATTTTGTTGTTGAATTTCTAGAGGAGACATTAAGATTTGATTAGCAGCAGGAGAAATCAGCTTTTTCAACCAATAATTTGGTGATAATTGCTGCTCAGTGATCCCTATGACATTACTTGCAAACGATTCTTTTGCTTGTACATTTAAACAAACAAAATTGCTCATCATTGAAATGATTATTAACAAGGTCGAAACTACAAAATATTTTTTCATTAAAATATTCCAATTGAACTCAAAATACGTTAATTACAATAACTTATTCTTCTACAGGCTGACAGGCAATTTTCCTTTTGCCAATGATCCACCCAAAATAACAGCCGCCAAAGCATTTATCGCAACCCCAGTAGCATTTCCACTTGCATCAAGGTAAACACTGCCGTCAAAACTCACTAAAATCCTATCCGCATACTGCCGAAATTTTTCTAAATGATAAGGTGCTTTCAATGCAATAAAGAGTGTTTTTTTTCCTGCGGCTCTAGCATAGCTTAATGCTTTTAAAGCATTATCACCAAAATGAGCTTTATTCATCTGCAAAAGATCAGTTAAGTCGTCAACACCACCTAGTTCAACGGCTGTTTGTTGGCTATCACTAGCAACAATTAATAAATCGCTTTGATCTATTTTTTGAAATAAAGTTTTTTCATTAAATTGTTCAAGACTCGCTGTTGACATTTGCCATGCTGGTTTTCCTAAAGCAGTCAATTTAAGGCGCAAAGCATTTTTCATCGCGTTGCTTTGTAATTGCTTAGGAAAAAGTAAACTGACCTTTTTTATCCCTAAAAGCCAAGTTGTTGACTGGTTATTATTTTCTAATGCAACAATAGAATTTTGTGCCAATGCTTGCTCTACTGCCCTATGGCGGTGACTAGCAAGAATTTGTTTCGCCTGCTTTATTTTAAATTGAATATTTTTTGCTGATAAAATTGTTGTTGGCAAGCGGCTTTTAAGTTTAACAATACGCGCAACTGACCACTGAATTTGTTGCATCGTTGCCGGATCTTTTTGCACACGTTGACTAAGCTTTTGTAAGAAATGTTTGAAACTTTTGATATCGGCTGGTTTTCTAATTTTCATTGGCATCATCGCAATATCAGCCCCTGCTTTAAAGGTATTGAATACGGCTTCTAATGGTGTAAAGAAATCAGTAATACCCGCCATATCTAAAGCATCGGTGATCACTAAACCTTGATAACCTAATTTATTACGCAATAAATCCGTTAAAATGACTTTCGATAACGTTGCGGGTTTAATCATCGATTGACCATTTTTATTAACAATAATTGAATTATCTAAAGCAGGATATTGAATATGAGCAGTCATGATCATTTCTACATTCGTTTTTTCAATGGCTTCTTTAAACGGAAATAAATCAACGCGTTCTACCGTTGCCAAATTGTGTTTCACCATTGGCAAGCCCGTATGACTATCGGTATTGGTATCACCATGACCCGGAAAATGTTTTAACGTAGCGATGATCCCTTGGTTTTGCATACCGTTGAGCATGGCAATACCTAAATCTGCAACTCTCTGTGGATTTTCACCAAAAGAGCGCACATTTATAACAGGATTGTCTGAGTTAATGTTGACATCTACATCGGGCGCATGATCAACATTAAAACCTAAAGCATGAAGTTCACTCCCCAAAACTTCACCAACAGCCTTAGCAAAAACATCTCCATGTTGTGCAAAGGTTGCCCCTATTGACATGTTACCAGTAAAAGATGTGGCGATACTTCGCGGTAACCGTACTACTCGACCGCCCTCTTGATCAACTGAGATAAATAATGGTAATGGGCTTGATGAGCTTAGCGCCGCATTGCGCAACGCACTGGTTAACTTTATTATTTGTTCTATATTGTTTAAGTTATCAGCAAATAAGATCACACCACCTAGCGAGGTGCTACGAATTAATTCAGCTAATTCTTTTGGTAATGTGGTTAACGGCGTTCGACACTTTTGCTCACTTTCATACTGATCATTATTTTCTTCAGTCACAACTGAACTTTTCATATCAGCACAATAATAACGGAGATCTAACATGATTTTTTGTGCAAGCTGTTGTTCAATTGGCAGACGTGATGTTTTAGTTGTAACACAACCAACTACAGCTAAAATAGCCATTAAGGAAATGATAAAGGCGGAATGAAATAATTTTTTTTTGATCATAAATTTTACGATAGATTCAGTAACATCGAGTAGGGTGAGGCTTTTGCCTCAGCCTACTCACAGAACCGTACGTACGGACCTCGTATACGGCTCATGCAATTTACTATTTCT
>CAZVPC010000217.1:0-4171 GCA_964629005.1 uncultured Pseudoalteromonadaceae bacterium
GTTTAAGAGTGCGAGAATTGGTTCGCCAGACATGTGAGCATCTTGAAATAGAAATATTAAAAAGAGTAGTAAGCAAATATCATGTTCACTTATTAGTGTCAGCTCCACCTCATTGGTCAGTTTCAAATATAATGAAAAGGCTCAAGGGACTAAGTTCAATTAAGCTGTTTCAGGGGTTTCCTCATCTAAAAAAATGTTATTGGGGTCAACACTTTTGGGCAAGAGGGTACTTTTGTGTAACAGCAGAGGAATTAACAGAAAAGATGATCAGTGAATATTTATCACATCATTTCGAGCGTAAAGAAAATGATAACTTTGATATGGAGTGATGAAAGTAAAAAGGGCAGCCTAGGACTTTCAGTCCGCAAAAGAACCTACCTTCTTTAGACGGTATGTAGTTCAGTTAGCAATATCATTGACTCAGGTGTTATTTTTAACCATGCGCCTTGTTTATGCCAATCACCTAAAACAATACGCTGAGCGTTGTTGTTATCTACTGTAAAGTTGTGTACCGCAGACCTATGGGTATGTCCATGAATTAATAACAAGGTATTGGTGTTAGTTAGCTCTTTAATTACGGCTGACGGTGTAACATCCATTATCGCTAACGATTTACCTTGTTTGGCGACAGTACTTTTCAAGCGATAATTATGGGCAATTTTCTTTCGTATGCTAAGTGGTAAGCTTTTAATCAGTAATTGCCACCACCAAGAGCGTGATTTTCTACGAAATTGTTGATACTCAAGATCATCAATACACAACGTATCACCATGCATGATCAAGGTTTTTTGACCATATAAATCGATCACACAACTTTCAGGTAAAAGTATTAACCCCGCTTTTTGTGCGTACTTTTTACCGAGTAAAAAATCGCGATTACCATGAATGAAATAAAGTTGCGTACCTGTTCCGCTTAACTGTTTTAGCGCTTGGGCAATGTTGTTAACAAAAGGGCTGTCATCATCATCACCGATCCAGTATTCAAATAAATCACCAAGAATGTAAAGTGTTTGTGCTTGTGGTGCTTCATTTTTTAAAAAGGACAAAAAACAGGCGGTAATATCTGGCCTGTCTTCGCTTAAATGGAGATCTGCAATGAAATAAATCATTTATTTAGTGTATTTGTCTAATCTTCAACAATGACCTCTTCAACAATTATTTCTTCTTTGGGCACATCATCATGAAAACCTGTGCGTCCCGTAGGAATAGCAACCATTTTATCAACCACGTCCATGCCTTCAACCACCTCACCAAATACACAATAACCCCAGCCTTGAGTAGACTCATTTTTAAAGTCTAAAAAGTCGTTGTCTGACAAGTTAATAAAAAACTGTGCTGAAGCTGAATGTGGCTCGTTAGTACGGGCCATGGCTAATGTACCGCGGGTGTTGCCCAAACCATTGTTAGCTTCATTTTGGATAGTGGCATTGGTTTCTTTTTCTGTCATGCCCGAAGTAAAACCACCGCCTTGCGCCATGAAACCTTTAATGACACGATGAAAAATAGTGCCTTGATAAAAGCCGTCTTTAGCGTACTGGGTAAAATTTTCTGCAGTGATCGGTGCCTTATCAAAATCTACAGAAATTTTAATATCGCCTAAATTGGTTTTAAATGTGATCATTTTTGTTACTCATAAAGTTAAATTAATGCATTGACATAATTGTAACCCATTGTTGTACTATTTTTAAATGTGCGTTTAATAAAATATTCGCCTTGCTTTTAATGATCCTGTTTTGATGTTCAGGTACAATTGCGAAAAATTTAGCTTTATTAAAAATATTATTCTCAATTATCAGCTCATAATAGGAACTAAAATTCTCATGTTACAAATATACAATACCCTTAGCCGTAAAAAGGAAGTATTTAAACCAATAACTGCGGGTAAAATTGGTTTGTATGTTTGTGGTATTACTATTTATGACTTATGCCATATTGGCCATGCACGCACCTATGTTGCTTTTGATGTTATTGCTCGATATTTCAAATATTTAGGCTATGAGTTAACGCATGTACGTAATATTACCGATATTGACGATAAAATTATTAAACGCGCCATTGAAAATAACGAACCCTACCAAGAATTAACAGCGCGTATGACCGAGCAAATGTATCAAGACTTTGATGATTTAAATATTCAACGCCCCGATATTGCCCCAACCGTTACTGGACACATGGATGAAATTATTGATTTAATTAAACGTTTAATTACGCGCAAACATGCCTATATTGCCAGTAATGGTGATGTATTGTTTGATGTTAGCTCTTATCAAGATTATGGCAAATTAAGTGGTCAAGATCTTGATATGTTGCAAGCTGGCTCACGAGTTGATGTTGAAGCGTCTAAACATAACCCCTTAGATTTTGTGTTATGGAAAATGGCTAAGCCAGATGAACCAAGCTGGGATTCACCTTGGGGCAAAGGTCGTCCGGGTTGGCATATTGAATGTTCAGCGATGAATTCAAAACATTTAGGCACGCACTTCGATATTCACGGTGGTGGTAGCGATTTACAATTTCCCCACCATGAGAACGAAGTAGCACAATCATGCTGTGCCTACGATACCCCGTATGTTAATTACTGGATGCATGGCGGCATGGTGCAAGTTAATAAAGAAAAAATGTCTAAATCATTAAATAACTTTTTTACGTTGCGTAGTGTATTAGACAAATATGATGCCGAAAGCGTACGTTTTTTCTTAACCTCAAGCCATTATCGTAGCCAATTAAATTACTCGCAAGACAATTTAGCGCAAGCTAGAGCAGGGCTTGAGCGTCTTTATAGCGCGTTACGTGATGTTGAGCTAAAAGAGATAACACTGAAAGACAATACTTTTGTGCAACGTTTTGAAAAAGCGATGAACGATGATTTTAATTGCCCTGAAGCAATGTCGGTTATTTTTGAAATTGCGAAAGAAATTAATCGTGTTAAAGCAGTCGATAAGCAGCAAGCGGGTGAGTTGGCATTTGTTTTGGTTAAATTAGGTGAAGTTTTGGGTATTGCCCAAAGTTCCCCCGAAAGCTTTTTTCAAGGTGATCGTAGCAATGATGATGGCGATTTAGCCGTGCAAGTTGAGGCATTAATAGCACAACGAAAACAAGCTCGAGCAGACAAAAATTGGGCTGCAGCTGATGATGCGCGTGATAAATTAGCGGCAATGAATATTATTTTAGAAGATAGTGCAAATGGAACAACTTGGCGTAAAGCTTGATTCAACTAATTTTTAGCGAACTGCTCACAAGCAATCAATGTATTTTCAATTAAACTTGCTACTGTCATCGGGCCAACTCCACCTGGAACTGGCGTGATATGTGAAGCTTTAGTTTGTGCAACGTTAAATTCTACATCACCAACTAATTTACCGTTATCAAGTCGATTTATACCGACATCAATGACAATAGTTCCTTTTTTGATCCAATCACCAGGAATAAACGCGGGTTTACCTACGGCAACAACAATTAAATCAGCTTGGCGAACTTTGCTTTCTAAATTTTTAGTAAATCTGTGTGTGGTAGTCACGGTACATCCAGCTAGTAGTAGCTCTAGAGTCATAGGCCGGCCAACAATATTTGAAGCACCAATAACTAAAGCATCAAGCCCATGGGTTTTAACGCCCGTTGATTCAATTAGGGTCATAATGCCTTTTGGGGTACATGGCCGCAAACCCGGTAAGCGTAGTGCCAATTTACCCACATTAGAGGGGTGGAAACCATCAACATCTTTCTTCGGATTGATGTGTTCAATCACTAAATTTGCATCTAAATGATCAGGTAAAGGCAACTGTACCAAAATGCCATCAACGTTGTCGTCATGGTTTAATTCTTCAATTAAGGCTAATAATTCTGTTTCTGACGTGGTGTTGGGTAAATCGTAAGAACGAGAAACAAAGCCAACTTCTTCACAGGCTTTTCGTTTACTACCCACATAAATTTGTGAAGCGGGATCTAAGCCAACTAATATTACCGATAAACTTGGAGCGCGTTTTCCCGCAAGAATACGGGTAGAAACTTTTTCTTTTACAGAATTTCGAATTTGCTGGGCGATAGCTTTACCGTCAATAAGTTTTGCTGTTTGTGCTGTTGTCATAGTACTCAGATCAAGAATTTTTAAGAGGCTTACAAAATCGCCGTTATTCTCGCATAGATCTAAAATTTAGGGTAGTTGAAAATAACC
>CAZVPC010000218.1:0-1185 GCA_964629005.1 uncultured Pseudoalteromonadaceae bacterium
CATAATATTCTCTTTAATTACTTGCTAAGGGCTATTCCTTAACTTCTGATTTAAGTATAGCACGATATGTTGCATAATCAAGTATAGAACAACATTATCTTTGATTATATTTAAATATTGATTAATTATTTAACATTTTTTGTAAAATAAGATAAAATAATAGAAAATGTTGATTTTATGATAGAGAAAATTAGTAATAGTTTTGTTGTTTCTATATTTATACTGCTTACTATTAATTTGCTGATGTGTAGTAAAATAGAATTTAATGGAATAAATATTTTATTGTTTTGTTATTTTATTTGTAGATCATTAACCATAGTATTTTTTTTAATCAAAAAGGTAAGAGTTTATTTTGCAAACAACAAGAATCGATAGGCTAGAACTTGCATTAATACGTTTAACTGATAAGTTTACAGAATTTATTAGCGTTGAAAGCGCAAGACAAGAGCGCGATAAACATCAGCTTGAAATTAACGAACGCATTATAAATCATATTGAAAAAGTCGATGCTGAGTATAAGCCAGTTATCGACAGGGTAAAAAAACATCACAGATGGTTAGATAATTTTATTGGCAAGGTTTTATTACCATTAATAATAATATTATTTTTGGGAATAGCTGGATTTAAGCTAAAATAAAAAGAGAAAAAAGAATATGGCTAATACAAAATACAGTGCAAGAAAAATACAAAGAGAAGAACTTATTCGTTATTTAAGTGAACGGGGTAAGCTTTCATACGTATTTGATAATATAGAAAAACTAGAGGACTTAACGCAAGTGCTTGATGCTGTTGAAGTTAATAGATTAAATAGTGCAAATTCTAGCAGATTATCATTACTTAAAAAATACCTTCCTGATTTAAAAGCAGTAGAAGTTACCGGTGATTCTGGTGATGCGATAAGAGTCGAACTAAGAACACTTGCAGATTTTTACAAAGACGTAGAAAAAGGAAAAGCCAACTAATTGTTGGCTTTAAATTAATACTATTTTTTGGTTACATAATTAATGATTTCATATCATTGAGATGTCTTGTGATCTCTTCTTCTGTTTGCATAAACCCTGTTATAGTGATGATATCTCTATTTACAAAATATTCATGATTTTGTAATTCTTGTAATTCAATGAATTCTTTTTGAGAATATCTAACTTCTAAATTTGAACTTCTTAATGTACTCATAATAACACC
>CAZVPC010000218.1:1285-4131 GCA_964629005.1 uncultured Pseudoalteromonadaceae bacterium
ATGATGGTTTACCAAGTTTACCAATGATGGTTTACCAAGTTCGCTATGATATAATAAACGCACAACTAACTAATCTGATTAATAATATGTTTATGAATCCAGCTTTAAAAGAATTTTGGAATACAAAGGCTGATTTAAAAATATTAAAAGGTGGACGTAGTTCAAGCAAGAGCCATGATGCTGCTGGTTTTGCTATATTTCTAGCGTCACGATATACGTTAAAATTCTTGTGTATGCGTCAATTCCAATCAAAAATAAAAGAATCGGTTTATGCGTTGTTGTGTATAAAGATTGAAGCGTTTGGATTACAAGCAGACTTCGAGATATTAAAAACTGAAATCATACACAAAAAAACAGGTAGTTCGTTCCATTTTTACGGTATACATAGAAGTATCGATGAAATAAAAGGTTTTGAAGGTGCGAACATTGGCTGGATCGAAGAGGGAGAGGGATTAACTAAAGAACAATGGCGTATTATTGAACCAACTCTTAGAGCTGATCATGCTGAATGCTGGATATTATATAACCCACGTTTAATAAATGATTTTATTGAAACGCTTGGAAGAACTACCGATAGCGATGTTTTAGTTAGACATATCAATTATGACGAAAATCCTTTTTTATCTGACACGATGAAAAAGAAAATAAACAAACTTAAACTTTCAGATTATGAAGAATATCAACATGTATATTTAGGTGTTGCTAGACGAAATGACGACAATTCAATTATAAAACGAGAATGGATAGAAACAGCGATTGATGCTCATAAAAAATTAGGTATAGAATTAGGCAATGACAATAGAGTCGGTTTTGATGTTGCTGACTCAGGTAATGATTTATGTTCGCAAACTTTAGTAAAAGGAATAACCGCTGTATGGGCTGATCATTGGAAAGCTGGTGATGATGAATTATTAGAAAGTTGTACTAGAGTGTTTAATACTGCTAGTAATAATCGTGCTTTAATACGATATGATAGCATTGGTGTTGGCGCAAGCTCTGGCGCTAAGTTTAAAGAGTTAAACGAAAGTAGACTCGAAAAAGATAAGTATCACGTTGAAGTTGAATATAAAAAGTTTATCGCTGGTTCTAAAGTTATTAATCCTGAACTCGATTATGCTGACAGTATCGATGGGGTAACAAATAGAGAATTTTTCGAAAATTTAAAAGTACAAACATGGTGGTCTGTTGCTGATAGATTTAGAAATACATTTAACGCAATAACAAAAGGTCACGAATTTAATAATAGTGAGCTAATATCAATTAGTAGCGACATGCCTAATTTACAAAATCTTATTACAGAATTATCAACGCCGAACAAAAAATTTAGCAAGTCTGGAAAAGTTATGGTTGAAACAAAAGAGCAATTATCAGCACGAGGCATAGCAAGCCCGAACGATGCCGATTCTTTCGTGATGTGTTATGCTCCGAATGAAATAGAAATAGTTGCTAGCGGCTTTGATTGGTAGATTATTAAATAATGGTAAAGAATATGTTTAACTTTTTTAAGAAAAATAATGATGTTGTTGTGTTGAATGATAAAACATTAGCTGCTGATAGTTACTTGAAATCAGTATTGAATTCAATCCAAACGATAAGTAGAAGATTTGGCGGCAATGGCAATTTCGGATTATCTCCCAATGGAAAAAGAAACTTTAATTTATTGTTTGGATATGGTGATGAATTAAGTTTTGCTGATTATATGTCGATGTATAAGCGAGGCGGAATAGCTAGAACAGTGGTCGACAAGGTAGCTAAAGCGTGCTGGCGAGATGTTCCAACTTTAAAATACAATGATGAATACATTCTAAAAGAAGAATTAATTATATTAAAACGAAAAAAAATATTTAAATCATTAGAGCGTGCTGACATTTTAAATCGCATTGGTAATTTTTCAGTAATGCTTGTCGGTGTTGCTGACGGGCTAGGGTTAGATAAACCTGTCGGTGCGGCGAAAAAAGGCGAATTTGATACGATTTATTTTAATGTTTATAATTACGATGGCATTGAAATAAATAAATATGATACAGATCCATCGTCGCCAAGGTTTGGTTTGCCTGTTTTGTATCAATTACAATCTATTGACATAGATAATTCACAACGAAAACAACAACAATTAACGTCTAATATTGTGCATTATTCAAGAATAGTGCACTTAGCTGAAGGTTCATTGAGTTCAAGTGTCGAGGGTTCTAGTTCATTAGAATCGCCGTGGAACGCATTGATGGATAAAGAAAAAGTACGCGGTAGTAGTGCTGAAGCATATTATAGAAATTCAAGACAAAAACTAGCATTAGAAACTAACCAAGGCTCAAGACAATCAACCGACAAATCTGCTAATGACAAGTTAAAACAAAATGTAGAAAATTTTCAAGATGGGCTTGAAGATGTTTTACGTTTAAATAATATGAAAGCTAATATGTTACAACCAAGCATGGCCAGCCCACGTGATCCGTTTGATATTTGTGTTGAAGAAATCTCAGGGGCAACGGGAATACCAGTCAGATTATTAACTACAAAAGCTGGCGGAACTGTAACTGGCTCAGAAGATAAAGCAACATGGAACGCTTTAGTTTCAGACAGACAAGATCAGGAATGTACAATATATTTATTAGATACATTAGAGATACTAGCAAACGCTGGAATTATTGAATTACCTGGAAATGTTGTTGTAAAATGGGGCGTACAGTCTTCATTAAGCGAAAAAGAAAAATCAGAATCTATGAGTAACAAAGCAAAAGCATTTGAAAGTGCTGTAAATGGATTATCGACAATTGGCGCTGATAATGTTGTTGCTGAGTCAGTCTTTAAATCTGTTGGATTAGAAGATATAGAACTAGACACAGTAG
>CAZVPC010000219.1:0-4059 GCA_964629005.1 uncultured Pseudoalteromonadaceae bacterium
AATTCATTAAGTCAACAAATTTAGCCTTATCGCTTGATGTCGGCATCGAACTAAATCGACCATAAGCTTTAGCGCCTTTACGATTATAAATTTGATGCAGTGATGCGATAAATTGTTCTATTTTGGTGCCAATTTCAATGTTCTCTGGACCATAGCGTAAATTAACTGTCGCTGTTTCTTGTTGTTTCGATAAAAAATGTAATGCAATATTAGAAATTATTAAACTCATAATTAGCCAGTTTGGTATTAAAATTCAAATGCTTTTGCTAAACTACTCGCCAATTTAATAGCTGGAAGAATTAACAAAAGATGCCTATTGTATCTAAGTATTCTAACGAACGTGTAGAAAAAATTATCGAAAATTTACTTAATGTTTTAATTACAGAGCAAAGTTCGGCTGATTTAGCATTAATGTGTTTAGGAAATTCCGTTAGTCACATCATCAATACTCAAATTCCGGAAGCTCAGCGGGAAAAAATATGTCAAAATTTTGCCAGTGCTTTACAAAATTCAATTAAATAAAAAAACGATTAATGACAAAAGAATAATTTATGGTTTCATTTGAATCTAAAACCTATAGTAAAAGGCTTCTACATCTGATCAGCTGGAGCCACTGGTTTACCTTTTTTAATATCGGTATTGCTATTTTATTATCATCGCTTTATTTAATTGGTGAACCCTTACCAGAGAGTTTTATCGGCACCGCATATTTGCTTACCACTTGGTTTAGCCATATGGCTTTTCTCACTTTTTTTACTTTTGTGTTAATTGTATTTCCATTAACCCTATTATTTCCTAACACCAAATTCATTCGCACTAGCGCTTCGTTAATATTTACCTTGGGGCTATTACTATTGGTGCTTGATGCGTTTATTTATTACCGTTTGGGTTATCACTTAAATGCTTCCTCTAGACAGCAAATTTTTGCCTTGATCGCCAGTCAAATTCAAGATAATAGTATTAAATTCTGGCTTTCAAGTTCACTACTTTGTGTGCTTATTTTAGGTTTTGAATTTACAGTAAGTAATTATGCTTGGAAACATTTAAAGCAACTACAAAAAACCTTTTTTGCCCGTAAAATTGTGATCCCTATCGTTGTCGCATTTTTCTTTAGCCACATTACTCATATATGGGCTGATGCCAAGCTCGATTACGATGTACTACAACAAGATACTATATTGCCGTTGTCGTACCCGTTAACTGCGAAAACATTATTAACCAAATATGACTTATTTGATCGCAAAGATTATTTAGAACGATTGAGTAGCCCATTAATTTTTACTAAAAAAATACCTAGCTATCCATCGTTATCAACGCAGTGTCAAAATAATCAAGCGGTAACACAGTCCGCGTTTATTATTTTAACGGCGCAGATGATTTCTAAACAACAAATAAATAATTTCATTCAACGAAGTCCATCAAAATCGATTAGATTATCGCATCATATTGACAATGCTCTTGGTGCTAATGCTTGGTTTAATTTATTGTATAGTTTGCCAAGCATCTATCAACAAGGCGTATTAGCACAAAAAACGCAACCGCTATTATTTCAAGCACTCAATCAAAAAGGGTTAACTAATAGCTTTACCCAAATAAACCGTAATGATGTTAACGATGAAGTTCCCGCCTTAATTGCAGATGTTTTTTCACAACAATATTTATTGAAAAACACCTCCAGTTTATTGCTGGCTAACACATTGAACAGCTACCCTGCTGGTTTGCACATTTTTTATTTTAGAGATCAAAATTCATTTCAGTTTGAGCTATTTATGGATGGTTTATTGTTGGCTCAAAAACAAAAAAAATTGGCCGATATAATTTGGATCAGTTCCCTTGGTAATGCCGACAAGAGTACCAGTTTAAAAATAAAACCTGCTTTATTATTGTGGCCTGAGCAAACGATACCACTATTAAATTTACCCAGTAAAAAAGTCACCAAAATGAGCTACTTAACCAGTCAAATGGACATTATGCCAACCTTATTAAAAAATTGGCTTGGCTGTGATTTAAGTACAACGAATTATAGCGTAGGTCGTGATATTCTTGCCTTGAAAACGGCGCGAGTTATCGCCAATACTATTGAAAATGGTTTAATGGTATTTAATAAAGATAAGTCAGTATTTATTGATCAAAATGGTAATTTTCAAAGTTATTCGTTACAACTTCAAGCTCCGATCATTGAAAACCCTGACTTTCCGTTAATGATCGATGGCGTGCGATTTATCAAGCAATTTAGTCAGCTCAATGAAAAAAAGTTAACATTGTCGAGAACTAACGAACAATAAATAAGCAAACAAAAGCCGTTCGCTGTTTTTCCATTGCATTAAGCTAATAAATCATTAATATACATCCTGAGTCGGGGTGTAGCGCAGCTTGGTAGCGCGTGCGTCTGGGGGACGTGAGGTCGCAAGTTCGAATCTTGCCACTCCGACCAATTATCTTTTCTTGATTTATATTTTTTGAACTAAAACAAAAATTTCTCTTTTTCATGATCTATGTACATACAGAGCATACTTTGAATGTTTTTTCGAACACTTTGTATTGCCTTGACGAAATTCTGATCCTGTTGGATTTTGAGGAATAATTTGAAAGATAAGCTTTTGAATAGTCGCTAAACGTTAAATATTCCTCTAATATTTCAATACGGCATTTTTGCTCAGAAATAACATCCTATTTCTTGGCAATAATTTCATTTTTTCTTTTATTACCCCATCTTTTTTAGACAATAAAGCTTACCCTGTGATGATAAAGTATTAATGGCTCATGGGCAGGCGATTATTGTAAATATTTTTACAATAAAATACCTATTTATAATCCTTTTTACTACGTAGTAACTGTTTTTACAGCCAACTTCGCCATTGTAAGTTTCATTTCCATGTCAACCTGCTTAATTATTTTTGCTTAGATATAGGTAAATGTAATAGTTTTTGTTGATAAATCCAGGTTTTGTAATTATATTCACAGTGAAATAATAATTTTGTTAGGTTTCCCTATGGAAATAAATGTTTTTGATTTTCGATCGGCAGGTTATACATATTTGCTGGAAAAGTTTGCGCTTGCAGGTATGCCTAATTGGCATAGGTCATCGGTTTCCACCACAGGTACTCATTTTTCAAAGATCCAAGATGGCTTTGTTGATGAGGTTTTCAGAACTCAATACTGGCCCGGAGAAAAAGTCGGCGACCATCTTGAGTTTGCGCTGAAATATGATGGGGTCAACTTAGGCTTGCTGACTCAAATTTTCAAGCATATTTCTCAGGAAGAACTCACCGAGTACATTAAATCCAAGCCAACCGGAAAGTACGCTCGAAGGATCTGGTTTTTCTATGAGTTCCTGATCGGCAAACAGCTTCCCATCGATAACATTTCTTCCGGCAATTATGTCGATGCACTGGATGTAAAAAAATATTACACTGTCCTGAACGGGAATAAATCCCCGCGCCACCGTATCGTCAACAACCTTCTTGGTTCCCAAAACTTCTGTCCGGTTATCAGACGAACAGACAAGCTTTCTAAACTAGATTGTGCTGATCTGCGAAAAAGATGTGAGGATATTGTTACCGCGTATCCCCAGCAGCTGCTTCGCCGAGCGCTCAGCTATCTCTATAACAAAGAAACAAAGTCGTCTTTTGAAATTGAGCATATAAAGCCTAATGCTTCCAGAACTGAGAAGTTCATTGCCTCTTTGGAACTTGCCGAAAAAGAGGACTTCTGTGAGAAGAAAAGGTTGATAGAGCTTCAGAATCGGATTGTCGACCCACGATTCAAAGACAGTAATTATCGAGAAAACCAGAATTACGTCGGCCAAACTGTTGCCTATCAAAAAGAAATTATACATTTTATTGCTCCAAAGCCTGATGATCTGCCTGGTCTGATGGCGGGTCTTATCGAATCCCATAAGTGGATGAAAGAGGGAAATGTTTCACCAGTCATCCATGCAGCGGCGATTGCTTTTGGTTTTGTATTTCTACACCCCTTTGAAGATGGAAACGGACGGATCCATCGCTTTTTGATACACAACATCCTTTCGCTGCAGAAAATGTTTCCTCGTGGGCTTAT
>CAZVPC010000220.1:0-4021 GCA_964629005.1 uncultured Pseudoalteromonadaceae bacterium
ATTTTGTACTCGATATAAATACTATTGGCGAAGGTGAGCAAGATCGTGTCTTAACTAATTTGATCCATTTGTTTGAATTACTACAGTCGGCAAGTCAACGACATCAGCAACCGCAAGAATTGTTGTATTGGTATGAACTACAACTGAACTTAGACTCATCTGAGGGGGAAGCCGAGTTACGTTTAGAAAGCGATGAAGATCTCATTAAAATTGTAACTCAACATGGTTCGAAAGGATTGGAGTATCCAGTGGTTTTTATCCCTTTTGCTACGCGTCATAAAGATCCGTTAAAATTTGGTAATAAAACGGTTAGTTTAATTAAGTATCACGATGAAAAGGGGCAGCTTAACCTCAGCTTAGATGGTTCTGCCACTGCAAAAGCTACAATGGCCGCAGAGGCTTATGCAGAAACTGTGCGCTTATTATATGTGGCAATTACTCGTGCTGAACAACGTTGCTATTTGCTGGTAGCTGATTTTGCTAATGCTTTTAACTCTCCTTTAGGGCGAACGTTGCAGTGGCAAAAAGGTGAGCCTATTTTGCAAAATTTACAGCAGTTAACACTTAAAAATAATGAGACGATTGCTTTGACGATTGTTAATGATGGAGAAAGTAATGATGAAGAAAATAACACTTTTGCTCAAACAGACAGTGTTAAACAGCACTCAACTGAGTTGAATAAAGATGCAAGCAAGATCGCCATATTTACCAGTAAAATAGAGCGTGATTGGTGGTTGAGTTCTTTTTCATCGTTGAGTAAAAATTTAGCTCATAGTTATGTTTCAAAACCTGATCGAGATAGACAGGCTGAAAACACAAAGAGTATGTCAGATAATAGCAGTGAGCTAATGCGTTTTACTTTAGTGAAAGGGGCACAAGCGGGGAATTTATTACATGATATTTTAGAGCATACTGATTTTGCACAACCTAATTGGTCTAAAATATTAGCAAAACCATTACAACACTTCGGTTTTTTGATGCCAGAAGATTTGATCACAACAGAAGCTCAACAACTGGCGTTAAGCACATGGTTAGATGAAATATTATTAACGCCACTTTTGTTAACGCCCGCTGAGCAAGAAAAAACTGTCAAAAATACGGTGTTAACGTTAGCGTCGTTAACTATGAAGCAGACCTTACGGGAAGTTGAATTTTATTTTCCGATCAAAAAAATAAAAACCTCACAATTGGCTGATTTATTGAGTGTTCATCGGCAAACATATCGACAAGCACATCAGCAAAAAGAGACCATTAAGCAAGTTCACTTACCGAGTTTTCAACATTTACATGGCATGATGCATGGTTTTATTGATTTAATTTTTGAGCATCAAGGAAAATATTATCTTTGTGATTATAAATCGACTCATTTAGGTCATGATTTTCAGGATTATCACGTTGATAAATTAGCTAAAAATATTGAAGAGAATTATTATGATTTACAATACTTGATCTATGCTTTAGCCCTACATCGATATTTAAAACAACGGTTAGTTAATTACAAGGTGAATGAACATTTTGGTGGTATTTTTTATTTATATTTACGCGGTATGAGTAACACAAAAAATCAGCCACAAAACGGTGTGTTTTATCGTCAACTGACAGAAGCCGAGTTAATTAACTTAGATCAATTATTTTCAGGCGAACAAAAAACGACGCTAGAGCCGGTAGAAATGCTTATGTCGGAGTTAAAAAATGATGAATAATACTGCCAGTACAGATGATGAAATCATAGGAAAGGGTAGCTATGCCACGTTATTGCAAGCACAGCAGCAGCTTGATAATATTGAAGCCATTGATTATTTTTTAGCTAAGCAATTAGTCGCTGTTTTTCAACAAACAGACAATAGTTTGTTGTTTCATCTGTTAATGGCTTTAACTAGTAGTTTACGGCAAGGCCATACGTGTTTGCCGTTAGCGACAATAGCTGACACTAGTTTTTGGTCTCGTGGTGGTAATAATGATGGAATATTATCAAAACCAGGTTTTGAATTTCCTTCTTTGGAACAGTTGAATTCGTTATTTGAGCAAATATCTTGTACTACTGATGATATGCAACCTATTGTTTATTGGCAACAATGTTTGTATCTTCGACGATATTTTAGTTTTGAACAACAACTGGCTGACTTTATTCAAGTACGCTTAATTGCCGATAAAAGTATCGAGCAATCATTGCTTAAAGCCTGTATTACTGAAATATTTACTCTGCCAAACAAGGTAAATTCTACTACGCAAAATCAGCTTGATTGGCAAATGATCAGTGTTGCGAATGCCTTAAATAAAAAGTTTTCTGTGGTTGCTGGCGGACCGGGTACGGGTAAAACGTATACGGTGACTAAAATGTTAGCCGCTATTATTTTATTATCGCAAAAACAACAAGTAAAAGCCCCTCGTATCGCTATGGTTGCACCAACAGGAAAAGCCGCACAGCGTTTATCTGAGTCAATAAATAATACCGTGCAGTTGTTGAGTGGCGAAATAGCTGACAGCGTGCTTAATGTTATTCCAAAACAAGCGCAAACCATTCACCGTTTACTTGGTGTAATACCGCACAGTTTACAATTTCGACATCATCAAAAAAACAAACTTGCCGTCGATGTGTTATTGATTGATGAAGTGTCAATGGTTGATTTAGCTTTAATGACCAGAATTTTTCGCGCACTAGAGGATTATTGCCAAGTAATTTTATTAGGTGATGCCGATCAATTACCTGCGGTTTTATCGGGTTGCGTACTTAGTGATTTAGCGCAACAACCCCATAGAGGTTACAGCAAAGAAAATACGGCTTATTTAACTCAGCTCACAGCTCAACAGGGAATAACTGCTTTTCAATGTGAAGATAAACATAGTCATGCCGATCATTTAACTTTTCTACTAAAAAGTCATCGTTTTGATGCTACAGGAGGAATCGCTCAATTAGCTGCCGCAGTGATTAATAGTGAAGCGGAAAAAAGTTGGCAACTATTAAATCAATCTACGGTAGAGAAACTCTCTTCGACGCAGCCACTTTGTTTATTATCAACGCAATCCTATAGCGGGTTAACGGCATTAGTTAAAAAATATTATTTGCCGCTATTTCAATGCACTCAAGTTAGCGAGGCTTTTGGCTATTTAAATCGTTTTAGGGTACTTTGTGCAACCCGGCAAGGTAATGCTGGGGTGAGCTATTTAAATGAGCTGGTCAAAGCGGAGTTAACTGAGCAAGGCGTTGAGACTAAAGAGAGTTTTTATCATGGGCAACCGATCATGATCAATGAAAATAATTATGCACTCGGTTTATATAATGGAGATGTTGGTCTGATTTGGCGAGATAAGACAGGATGTTTAATGGCCGTTTTTGAAAATACTGAAAATAAAGTCGAAGGAGATGAGACACAAACACCTTATCGTTGGATAATACCAAGTCGGTTGCCTAACAATGAGCCTGTTTACGCGATGACCATTCATAAGACGCAAGGTTCTGAATTTGAACATGTATTAATGGTTTTACCGGAACAATTAGACAGTCAATTTTTATCAAGAGAGTTACTTTATACTGGCATCACTCGCGCCAAGTCTTTACTTAGCGTTATTAGTAAAAAAAATGTATGGTTACAAGCGGTGGAAAAACGGGTGCAACGTTATTCTAATTTAGCGCTAAGGCTTCAACCTAGGTTCAACAAAATTTATCCACAACAATAGAGGAAATATGAAACTAATCGACATTGATAAAAGCCGTTACCGGCAACATTTAAATACCATTATTGTCGGGTTTATTGTTGTTTTTACTTTACTTGCGTTGGTTTTTGGGCAAACGTTAATTGCATTTTTTAGTGAAATAGCTCTAGATGGTAGCCAAGTTAATAATTTTCGTTTTAATCTAACCGGAGTTGTTTTAGCGTTGTTAACCTGTGCCGCTATTTTAGCTCAGTTGCGACATCATGCATATTTTCATGAAGTTTATTTTGTTTGGCAGTTAAAACAGTTGTTGAACAACTAGTTATTGAAATAAATGCCTTGTATTTGGCAATTTTTCCTACGTGTA
>CAZVPC010000221.1:0-4012 GCA_964629005.1 uncultured Pseudoalteromonadaceae bacterium
AAATTCTAACCAATTGAATATAAATGATAAAATTTTTAAATTAGGCCTGAGTAGTTACATTAATTTAACAAGTACTAATATAAAAGAAACTTCAAGTTATTCGGCGCATATAAGGAGGCGAATGTAGGGTGTGCTGAGGAACGAAGCGCACCATGTGGTGATTGATGTACTTTGTTCCCAAAATGGTACTGGAGAACTTAAAACAACAACTTTAAGAATTAGCTAAAAATTAAGGAATTAACAGTGAAAAAATTAGTAATATTTATGGTTTTATTCATTACTCTTGGAGTGTCCTGGGGTTATTTTTTTAAAAATTCAGAACAGACTAAAATAAAAAAACTGGTGTTGACAGGCTCAAGTACAGTAGCCCCTTTAGCGGCTGAAATAGCCAAACGTTTTGAATTGCTACACCCCAATGTGAGAATTGATGTGCAAACAGGTGGCTCTTCACGAGGCGTTAATGATGTTAGGGCTCAACTCAGTGATATAGGGATGGCATCACGGTCATTAAAACCCAATGAAGCAGAATTATTGAATTTCACCATTGCTTTGGATGGCATCAGTATTATTGTTAATAAAGCGAACCCTGTTACATCGCTAGATACGCAACAGATTATTGATATTTATACCGGTAAGCTTGTTAACTGGCAAGCAGTGGGGGGAAATGATGCACCGATTACCGTGGTTAATAAAGCAGAAGGACATTCAACACTAGAATTGTTTTTACATTACTTTGGCTTGAAAAATACACAGCTTAAACCGCAGGTGATTATTGGTGACAATCAACAAGGGATAAAAACGGTAGCTGGCAATCCAGATGCTATTGGCTATGTTTCTATTGGTTCAGCTGAATATGAAGCTGAGCATCAAGTGGCCATTAAATTGCTCCCATTGGATGGCGTGGTAGCTTCAGTTGAAAATGTACAAAACCAGACTTTTCCTTTATCCAGACCGTTAAATTTGGTCACGCGTGAGCAGCCTACAGGAATGATCAAACAGTTTATTGATTTTGCTGGGTCTAACGCGGTTAATGATATTATCAATGCCCAATATTTTGTTCCAGTCGCGCACTGATCATATTTTAGTCATTGGGCTACGGCTATGTGCCTTGTTGGTTGCAGGGGTTGTTTTGCTGGTTTTTTTGTTTTTGCTTAGTGAATCCTTACCCATATTAACTCAGGTATCAATTTCTCGGTTTTTCACTGACCCATCATGGCATCCAACCCAGGCACTTTACAATATTACCCCCATGTTATCAGCCACTGTGCTTTCTACCTTGGGGGCATTGTTACTGGCAACCCCCCTGGGAATTGCATCGGCTTTATTTAGTCGATATTATGCGCCTGAATTTTTAGCACTTTGGTATCGACGCTTGATTGAATTATTGGCCGGTATACCCTCCGTTGTTTATGGATTTTGGGGCTTAACCACATTAGCACCTTTAGTGACATTAATTCACCCACCTGGGGTTAGTTTATTCACTGCAATATTAATTCTCGCCTTAATGATTTTACCGACCATTGCTTTAACGGTCGATGCTGCATTTATCAGTGTGCCAGCGGCATATTATAGTGGTGGTGCAGCGTTAGGCTTGTCTCGCTGGTGTATTATTAAACAGCTTGTATTACCTGCCGCTCAATCAGGTATTGCTTCTGGTATTATGTTAGGTGCAGGTCGGGCAATAGGTGAAACGATGGCGGTATTAATGGTGGCAGGGAATGTGGTGCAATATCCTCACAGCATTTTTGATTCAGTCCGAACCTTAACCGCTAATATTGCGTTAGAAATGGCTTATGCTATGGGGGATCACCGTGCGGCATTATTTGTTTCAGGCTTAGTATTAATGCTGATGGTCTTAGGGCTAGTGAGTCTGGCAGAGTTTTTTAAGCGAAAGTCTGCTTATGTTTAAAAATAAATTAGCGACGTTGTTGATCTGGCTAGTTGCCGTCTTAATTATGGCTATTTTTATCTGTATCGTCAGTGATATTCTTATTCAGGGGCTGAGTCAGATATCTTGGGACTATCTGACTCAATCACCAACTGATGCTGGGCGAGCAGGTGGGATTGCTCCGATTATCGTTTCAACAGGGCTAATAGTCTTGCTAGCTATTATTATAGCCGCGCCTCTGGGCTTGGCAACGGCTGTTTTATTAGCAGAATTCACCCAACAAAAAAGTGTATTTGGTCAGTTTGTTGAACGCTGCCTAGATATTTTGGCTAGCGTACCCTCCATCGTTTTTGGCTTATTTGGTAATGCTTTTTTTAGTATTTACTTAGCACTAGGATTTTCAATTTTATCGGGTGGATTAACCTTAGCCTGTATGATATTACCTATTTTAATTCGTACGGCTATTGAAGGTTTACGCGCTGCCCCTGATGATTATCGCTATTCAGCCGCTGCACTTGGATTAACACGTTATGCTACATTAATCCATTTGTTATTACCTGCTGCTATTCCAGCGATTCTTGCAGGTCTGATGTTAGGCATAGGTCGTGCAATGGCAGAGACAGCCGCATTAATTTTTACCAGTGGTTATGTGGATCGTATGCCTGATTCAGTATTTGACTCTGGGCGTACCTTATCAATACATATTTATGATTTATCAATGAATGTTGCAGGGGGTGACAGTAAAGCTTATGCGGCGGCATTAGTATTAATTGTCATGTTACTTATTATCAATAGTTTAGCCATGCATCTTGCTAACCATTGGCAAAATAAAACCATCATGAACAATGAAATTATTATTTAACTCAGAGAATAAGGCTGTTCCATTGGATCAAAATAGTGAAATAAATAATACTTATACTGTTGGACCATTAGAAGTTGGCCCTGCTTGTTGTAACCCTGAACCCCTTATCAGCATTAACAATTTATCATTACACTACGGTGAAAAAATTGCACTTGAAAATATTTCACTGGATATTTATCAAGGCTGTATTACCGCATTAATCGGTCCTTCAGGCTGTGGTAAAACCAGTTTTTTATCGGTACTTAACCGCTTAACGGATATGATTCCAGATTGCCGTGTTTCTGGTCAGGTTAAATTTAACAATCTTGACTTGTTTGCCCCTCAATTAGATGTGCAACATTTACGCCGCAATATTGGTATGATTTTCCAAAAACCAGTGCCATTTCCATTGTCAATTCGTCGTAATATAGAATTACCATTGCGTGAACATGGGATGCAAAAGCAGGTGGATTTAAATGAACGCGTCGAACAGGTTTTACAGGATGTCGGCTTATGGCAAGAAGTAAAAGATCGTTTGGACTCCTCTGCTCAAGCTTTATCGGGAGGGCAGCAGCAACGTTTATGTATTGCCCGGGCATTGGCCTTAAAACCCAAAGTCTTACTGATGGATGAGCCTTGTAGTGCTTTAGACCCTATTTCATCAGGCGTTGTAGAAGACCTGATTCAACGGCTAAGAGGGCAGTATACTGTGGTAATAGTGACGCATAATTTGGCGCAAGCAAGACGAATTGCAAATTATGCAGGGTTCTTTTGGGTTAAAGAGCGAGCAGGGAGTTTGATTGAGTTTGGTCGTTGTCAGCAAATTTTTGAAGCACCCCAACATGAGTTAACGGCTGAATATGTAAATGGTAGTCGAGGGTAAATCAACTACCACGCCTATAAAACATAGTTTGAATTCGACCTAAAACCTACATTACGCCCCCCTAAAATAAAACTAATACATTAATTTTTTAATATTTTCAATTAGCTATATGTGTTTCCCTTTTTTATGCTACTTTAGGGAGTAAAACTAACGTTTATAATAAATAATTGAGCTATAGCCCTTGTTGAATAAGGCTTTAATAAAATCCGCTAAATATCGCTATCTTGTCGCGAAATGAGCCACAATCTGAACCTTTATTGGGTAAGGCTATCCTAACATCTAACTATGAATTACTTTATGAAAATAACTTTTACTTATTTAACCTGATTAAAAATTCAAACCTTCCTATTTAAATATAACAACTCAACTACCTATTCCAAGCCTTTTCTAATCGCTTTGC
>CAZVPC010000222.1:0-3959 GCA_964629005.1 uncultured Pseudoalteromonadaceae bacterium
CCTTTAGACTTACTCATTTTATCGCCATTTTCATCGCGAATAAGGCCGGTCATGTAGATTTTTTTGAAAGGAATTTGTGCTTTACCGTTTTCATCTTTGTTAAAATGCATGGTCATCATGATCATGCGGGCAACCCAGAAGAAAATAATATCAAAGCCCGTGACCAATACGTCGGTAGGGTGAAAGGTTTTTAAATCCTCGGTTTGCTTTGGCCAGCCTAACGTTGAAAATGTCCACAAAGCCGATGAAAACCACGTATCGAGCACATCGTCGTCTTGGCTTAAAATAATATCGTTGGCTAGTGAATATTTACTGCGCACTTCTGCTTCGCTACGACCAACATAAACTTCACCGTTTTGATCATACCATGCAGGAATACGATGTCCCCACCAGAGTTGCCGTGAAATACACCAGTCTTGAATATCGCGCATCCAAGAAAAATATAAATTTTCATATTGCTTAGGTACAAACTCTATTTTTCCGTCTTTTACCGCATCAACCGCAGGTTGGCTAAGCTTTTCAACGCGCACATACCATTGGTCAGTTAATAACGGCTCAATAATCACTCCCGATCTATCACCATAAGGGGCGACTAGGTCATGATCTTTTACTTCAACCAGTAATCCCAACTGGTCGAATTTAGCCACAATGGCTTTACGAGCAACAAAACGATCAAGCCCTGCGAATTCACTGGGTAATTCGGTGCTATAAGTATCGCAAAGCTCGCCTTTAGTATCATAAATTTCAGCCGCCGCTAAAATTGCCGCATTTTTATCTAAAATATTAATTTGTGGTAAATTATGGCGTTTACCCACTTCGTTATCGTTAAAATCGTGTGCAGGGGTAATTTTTACACAACCCGTGCCTTTGTCCATATCGGCATGTTCGTCGCCAACAATAGGAATTAAGCGATTAACCAAAGGTAATAATACGCTTTTGCCGATCAAGTCTTTATAACGTGGATCTTCCGGATTTACCGCCACACCACTATCACCTAACATGGTTTCAGGGCGAGTGGTGGCAACCACTAAATAATCGAGACCCTCGGCAGTTTTAGCGCCATCGGCTAGTGGATAACGCAAGTGCCACATGTGCCCTTTTTTATCTTTATTTTCTACCTCTAAATCGGAGATAGCGGTATGAAATTTAGGATCCCAATTCACTAAGCGCTTGCCGCGATAAATTAAATCGTCTTCAAACAAACGCACAAACACTTCTTGTACTGCCTCAGACATACCATCGTCCATGGTAAAGCGTTCACGCGACCAATCAATTGAGTTGCCTAAACGACGCATTTGCTGAGAAATAGTGCCGCCCGACTCATTCTTCCACTGCCATACTTTATCGATAAAGGCTTTACGACCATAGTCGTGACGAGTTTTGTCTTCTTCAGCAGCAATTTTACGTTCAACTACCATTTGCGTGGCAATACCCGCATGATCACAACCCGTTTGCCATAGCGTATTTCTACCTTGCATCCGTTGATAACGAATTAAAGTATCCATAATGGTTTGTTGAAACGCATGCCCTAGGTGCAAACTACCCGTGACATTTGGTGGTGGAATAGCAATACAATAGCTATCACCCTCACCCGTTGGGCTAAAGTAACCTTGTTGCTCCCAGCTTTGGTAAAGAGATTGTTCAATGTCGGTAGGATTAAATGTTTTTTCCATGGGATTATTCTTAACTCTAATGTGTTTAATTTTTAAAAAGTTAGCTTTGCGTTTTAGTGTTGGCCATTTTAACCGCAAAACCTAATTGTTGATAAGCACGATAACGTTGTCTTGCTTGTTGCTTTAGCGTTTCATCGGCAGGTATAAACTCAATAATTTGGCTAAATTGATTGGCAAAACTCGGTATATTCACAGTAAGATTGATCAACACGGCACGGCGATTTGTTGGCGCTTGCCAGCTTATTTCAACAGGAGAACCATAACTTGGCCCTTCGCCCATTAAGTTATGTGGCACAAACGAGTCTGCCTCAAAAGCCCATAACATTTCATCAATATCGTGGGCTTGCTTTTGATCTTCACTATAAATAAATACTTTTTTATTTTGCCGATAAAAATTCGCGGCATGTTTACAAGCATTAAAAAGCAATGAGTCATTACTTAACTCATTGCTTTTGTTTGTCGGCTCAATATTTTGGCTTTCATCGAGCAAATAAAAAGTGGCCTGATTTTGCATAACTTACATCATCAGAGGCTAAAGCCTCACCTACATTACTCGCCCTGCTCTTGGCCGGAACGGTTTAATAAAAATTGCGTTAACATACTCACCGGACGACCCGTAGAACCTTTATGAGCACCACTACGCCATGCCGTACCCGCAATATCTAAATGTGCCCAATGATACTTTTTAGTAAAACGTGACAAAAAACAAGCAGCGGTGATCGTTCCCGCACCTTTACCACCTAAATTGGTAAAATCAGCAAACGGACTATCGAGTTGCTCTTGGTACTCATCCCATAAAGGTAAACGCCAAGCTCGGTCACCACTTTGATCAGATGCATTAATTAATTCGTGGGCTAACGGGTTGTGAGAGCTTAACAAACCACTCGCATGTTGGCCTAACGCAACCACACAAGCGCCCGTTAAAGTCGCCACATCAATTACCGACTCTGGTTCAAAACGCTCAACATAAGTTAATACGTCACATAATACTAAACGGCCTTCAGCATCAGTATTTAATACTTCAACAGTTTGCCCCGACATCGTCGTTAATATATCACCCGGACGATAAGCATTAGCATCTGGCATATTTTCACAACCGGCAAGAATACCAATAACATTTAAGGGTAATTGTAATTCAGCCAGCGCATGCATAGCACCTAATACCCCTGCGGCACCACCCATATCGTATTTCATTTCATCCATGGCAGCGCCCGGTTTTAATGAAATACCACCACTGTCAAAAGTTAACCCTTTACCCACTAAAACAATCGGTTTGGTATCATCATTTGCGCCACTATATTTAATAATGCTCATCAACGATTGATTTTCGCTACCACGACCTACCGCAAGGTATGAGCCCATAGCAAGTTCTTCCATCTGCGCTTCGTCGATTATTTCAACACTAACATTATCGTAATCAGCTTCAAGCATTTTTGCTTGCTCACTCAAATAAGCTGGATTACAAATATTAGGTGGCATATTAGCGACGTTTTTACAGCTGGTGATCCCAGCAGAAATAGCTAAACCATGGCTAATTGCACGTTCACCTAAGGGAAGTTCGCGACGTGTCGGCACGTTAAATACTATTTTTCGTAGTGGGCGACGTGGTTCTTCTTTACGTGTTTTTAAGCTGTTAAAGCTATATAAACAATCTTGGGTTGCTTCAACCGCTTGGCGTACTTTCCAATAAGTATCACGACTTTTCACATGAAGTTCAGACAAAAAACAAACCGCTTCCATCGACCCTGTTTCATTTAACGATTTAATGGTTTTATTAATAATTTGCCGATACTGACGTTCGTCTAATTCACGCTCTTTACCACAACCAACCAACAATACCCGTTCGCTTAAGATATTAGGAACATTATGGAGTAACAACATTTGCCCTGACTTACCTTCAAGATCACCACGTCGTAACAAATTACTAATATAACCTTCGCTAATTTCGTCAAGTTGCTCAGCGGTGGAAGACAAACGACGAGGTTCAAATACCCCGACTACTATACAAGCACTGCGTTGCTTTTCTGGGCTACCGCTTTTTACACTGAACTCCATGAGTTCTCCTTACGCTTTTTTAGTACAAATTACATACACAAACACAGATATATTTGCCTAACACTGTGTTTTACTGTCAAATCAGTTATCCTAAAGGTTATAATTATAGCCGGATAAGAGGATTTATCCTTATGTTTTTTTCTATAAAATCTATTTATGAACATAAGAAAACGACCAGTTTACTCAAAAATCGGCTAAATGTCAGATAAAAACTAAGTTATTAAATTTACC
>CAZVPC010000223.1:0-3924 GCA_964629005.1 uncultured Pseudoalteromonadaceae bacterium
TTGCCTATTTTTTTATAAATCCAAATTATTCATAAGGTTATTAAAATTTACCCATAAAAAAGCCTCGCTAGATAAAACAAAGCGAGGCTTTAAATCAAACAATATGCCTTTATTGTTATTTTTTTATTACGCAGAAATTTCTATTTTTATTTAGAAAGCTCTATGGTTACGTCCGTGTCATCTGCAATACTTGAATTACTAAACAAGGCTGAAACGGTTAAAACTAACACGGCAAAAACTACCGTCGTTAACTTAAAGCCCCGCGAAGATGACCTATTCATATCTAGTCCTGCTACTTTCTATCTACTCTCTATTACTGCAAAGAACAAAATAAGTAGCTTATGTTATTATTTTTAATCTATCTATATACCCGTGATACATTCAAAATGTGAATCTCAACCGTTTAAATGAAACGGCACGAGTGTAAACAGAACAAAATCTATACGATTAAAGAAAGAATATCAATCATTTATCGTAAATAAATCACTTTTTAACTACGACAATATTAGTAATTACGTATTTTAACCAAAATCTACTAAAATTCAATAACCATTCTCGCGATTAACAATATTTACCAATGTTTTAGCTGCTTTTAAGTGTAAATAATTTTCAGCAATCTGCTTAATTATGGCGGCTTGATCGGTGATCGCAGAAATGTGTGGGGTCATAATAATCGCATCATGTTGCCAAAACGGATGTTCTTGTGGTAATGGTTCAATAGAAAACACATCTAACACCGCGCCTTGCATTTGTTTATTAATCAATGCGTTGAGTAAATCATCTTCGTGCAACACTTGTCCTCGGCCAACATTAATAAGCCAAGCAGTTGTTGGCAACAAAGCAAATAAATCTTTATTTAAAAATCGCTCAGTTGCTTTTGTTAATGGCAGTGTTGACACTAAAAAATCTGCATTTTTTACTGCTTGCGCGAGTTGCTGCTCACCAAAAAATGTTTGATAGTTACGTTGCTCTTTTTTACTGCGACTCCATCCCTTCACCTGATAGCCACATTGCACTAGCGTATTCGCCACATGATCCCCAATAGCACCAATACCCAAAACTGCTACGTTTTTACCTGACAACGGTTTAAGCACGTGCCATTTTTTAACTTGTTGCTGTTTAAAATATTGCTCAAAACGCCGTTTAACCAGTAAAATACTGCCAAGTACATATTCCGCCATTTGCTCAGCCAAACCACGATCTACAATACGAGTTATTGGTAAGTGTTTAGGTAAAGACGTATCACTTAATAAGCCATCACAACCCGCACCTAACGAGCTTACCGCTTGTAAATTGGGGAAATTTTCCCAAATATTCTGTGGTTGCTGCCAAGCAACAGCAAACTCAACCCTATGTGCTTCGGTAATATTTGGCCAACATTGAACATCAACTTCAGGGAGATATTTTTTCAATCCTGACGCTAATGCAGATAAATCTCTATCGGTAATAATTAAAGCGATTGACATACGTATGAGTGATCATTAATGACGAATAGACCTTTTATAACAAAAAAACCAAGAAAAAGCTGAATAATATTTGCAGTCAAGGGGTACTCTAGGTGAAAATACACACACTTCAATTTAATTATTTCAGGAACAGTTTGCCCATGCCTCAAAAGTTAGCCAATGCCATTAGAGCTTTATCAATGGATGCCATTCAAAAAGCAAAATCAGGACATCCGGGTGCCCCCATGGGAATGGCAGATATTGCCGAAGTTTTATGGCGTAACTTTTTAAAGCATAATCCTGCCAATCCACATTTTTCAGACCGTGATCGTTTTGTGCTATCAAACGGCCATGGTTCAATGCTCATTTATTCATTGTTGCATTTAACGGGTTATGACTTACCACTGGAAGAACTTAAAAATTTCCGTCAATTGCATTCCAAAACCCCAGGGCACCCCGAATATGGGTATACTCCGGGTGTTGAAACCACCACAGGCCCCTTAGGCGCAGGGGTCTCAAATGCCGTTGGTATGGCTATTGCTGAAAGAACATTAGCCGCACAATTTAACCGTGCAGATCACGAAATTGTGGATCACCACACTTATTGTTTTTTAGGCGATGGTTGTTTAATGGAAGGTATCTCTCACGAAGCCTGTTCGTTAGCGGGTACCTTAGGGCTAGGTAAATTAATCGCTTTTTGGGATGATAATGGCATTTCGATTGATGGAAAAGTTGAAGGCTGGTTTACCGACAATACTCCGGCACGTTTTGCAGCATACGGTTGGCATGTATTGAGCATTGACGGTCATAACTCAGCCGCTATTACCGATGCAATTGAACAAGCCAAAGCGGTAAAAGACAAACCCACACTAATTTGTTGTAAAACCATTATCGGCTTTGGCTCACCCAATAAATCGGGTACTCATAATTGTCACGGTGCACCCTTAGGTGATGACGAAATAGCGGCAACTCGTGAATTTTTAAACTGGCCCTATGCTCCTTTTGAAATTCCTGAAGATGTTTATGGCGCTTGGGATCAAAAAGAAAAAGGTCAAGCAGCTGAATCATCATGGAATGAAAAATTTGCCGCCTATCAAACCGCACATCCCGAGCTTGCAGCAGAGTATGATCGGCGGGTCATTAAAGGTGAATTACCACAAGATTTTGCTGCTAAAGCCAATGATTATATTCAAGCTTGCCAACAAGCGGGCGACAATATCGCTTCACGTAAAGCTTCACAAAACACTATTGAAGCCTTCGCGAGTGTTTTACCTGAATTATTAGGTGGCTCTGCCGACTTAGCAGGTTCTAATTTAACCTTATGGTCTGGCTCTAAAGGCATTCAAGAGGATGCATCAGGCAATTATATTTATTACGGTGTACGTGAATTTGGTATGAGCGGCATAATGAATGGACTTTCATTACACGGCGGTTTCATCAATTACGGTGCTACTTTCATGATGTTTATGGAGTACGCGCGTAATGCGGTACGGATGTCGGCATTAATGGGCATTCAAAATATTTTTGTTTATACCCACGACTCTATTGGTCAAGGTGAAGATGGACCTACTCATCAACCAATTGAGCAATTAACTAATTTACGTACCACACCCAATTTAACTACTTGGCGCCCTTGTGATGCCACCGAATCTGCGGTTGCTTGGAAAGCTGCGGTACAAAGTCAAAAATCACCTTCTGCCCTAATTTTTAGCCGCCAAGGCTTACCTGCTATGGCACGTAACAGCGAGCAAGTAGCTAATATTGCCAAAGGTGGTTATGTGTTAGTTGATTGCGAAGGCAGTGCCGATGTTATTTTAATTGCTACCGGCTCAGAAGTAGCCCTTGCGGTTGACTCAGCAAAAGTATTAAGCGAGCAAGGCACAAAAGTGCGTGTGGTTTCTATGCCATCAACCAATATTTTTGATGCGCAATCGGCTGAATATAAAGACTCTATTTTACCAGCAAACGTGATAAAACGTGTAGCCATTGAAGCGGCACATGTTGATTTTTGGTCTAAATATGTAGGCCTAAATGGTAAAGTAGTGGGTATGACTACCTTTGGGGAATCAGCGCCGGGCAATGTATTACTTGAGCACTTTGGTTTTACTGTTGAAAATGTAGTTAATACGGTTAACAGTCTATAATGCTCTTGTAGGTTGAAGCTTGCTACAACGCAATCAAGATTTATTGAACAAACTTGTTTGTTCAATAAATTATTTTTCAAAGCATGGTAGTAACATAAACTTTATACCAGTTTCATTAATTAGGTGATCTACTTTATACGTAGGAAAAATCGCCAAATACAAGACATTTATTTCAATAACTAGTTGTTCTAATTATTAAATAAATAACGCAGTAGTTGGTGATTTTAACAAGTAGAAATGAGCACATATTTAGTGAGATTGGTATTATTGCTGCGAGCTACATTAATGTTGGATAAGTACATGCCAATAAAAATTGCTATTAATGGTTTCGGCCG
>CAZVPC010000224.1:0-3893 GCA_964629005.1 uncultured Pseudoalteromonadaceae bacterium
CATGTTGGCGCTGTGGTTAAACGCCAATAGACTCGATAACCAGCTAAATTTTTTGCCATTTTTCCTGTTGGTTTTTGCCATGACAGCGTTGTTGATGCTTGAACCGCTCCTGAAATTTGAGTATTAGCGGCTGGTGCGGGTGCCCATGCAAGTGAGGCTAAAGTTACCGCATTTAATGAGGTTAATTTTGCCGTGTAGTCAAAGTCTATGCCAGCGAGCACATCACCATAGTGACGACCATTTTCGCTGCGCACATTTTGATGTTGGCGATCATAATTTTCATTGGTTTCCATTATCCTTACGGCAGGAAAACCTTGTTGATTAAAAGGACGATGATGACCACCGCGTTTAAAACGATCGAGGCGATAAATCATCATTACATCAAGATTGGGGATATATTGATCGGCAATTCTATCGATGTATCGGGCAACATTTCGAGACGTCGAGTCAACTTCACCACCAGTAAAACGGCGCATTTTTGCCTCAGCAGTCGTTTCGGTATAGCGTACACCTTCTGAAAATACTCGGGCAGTTGCATTATTAATAACCCCATTAATGCCGCTAATATTACCGATCATGTCGTTGTTAATAACCGCTTCAATTCGCCAGTTTTCTTTTTTGGCAATACCTGCCATTATTTTGCCACCAAACAAACCTTGTTCTTCGCCAGAAAGCGCGGCATAAACAATGGTGCCATCAAACTGATATTGAGAAAGTACTCGTGCGGTTTCTATTACCCCTGAAACTCCTGAAGCATTGTCATTGGCACCTGGAGCATCACTAGTAAAATCAAGCGGATCACTTGCTCGTGAATCGATATCACCCGACATGATCACGTAGCGGTTAGGATCAATTTTGCCACGTTGAATGGCGATTATGTTAACAACGTCAGTAGGATTAGGAATTCGTTTCTCGCCTGAGAACGTTTGTTTTTGTTCGATAACTTCAATGCATCCACCACAATTTTTGGAAATTTTTTCAAATTCAGCTTTGATCCAACGTCGCGCAGCTCCGATACCTCGGGTATTAGATTTTGTGTCTGACAAGGTATGACGAGTGCCAAAATTTACTAATTTAGTGATATCTGTTTTGAGCCGAGCCGCGCTGATTTTTTGTTGTATTTCTCGTAATATCGGTTGTTCACTAGGCGGCACAATAATTTTTTCTTGAGCAAATGCTAACGGTGTTGATAACGTAAATACTAAAGTAAATATTAACGCGAGCGTGGAGCTCAGCAAAGACGTTAAGTTTTTTTTGCTGAATATGTTTCCTAAATGAATATTGAGCATTGCTTATTCCTGTTTTTATGGTGTTATAAAAATATTAACACGAACATAAAATCTTGGGCTAGGTAATTGGTCTTGTTATATCGACTGATCATCTTATCAACGTAATTTTAGCTTTGTTATTGGTAATAGTTATTTTATGATCAAATTTCTTAATTTATTGTTGTGAATTTAAAATGCAGTTAAAACGTGTTTGGTATTCTTTAAGTTTTATTTTGTTAATACTTTTTAATGGCTTAGTAAGTGCTCATACTTTTAAACCGAGTAATGCTAGCGTTGATTTGCTCGTAGATGATCAATTTAGTTTTACCATAGAAATTGATCTGATTGAATTAATGCGATGGCAGTTAGTGTTATCAAGTAATAGCGCAAATAAAACAATGAATAGTGGTGATCAACTCATTGCACAGGTACGTAGTTTGAGTAAAATTGAGCTATATAAAGCACTTAAAGCGTTGAAACTAAAATTACAACAGCAAATAGTATTTTATTTTGATGACAAAAGTGTGCGACTTGAGCAATTTTATGCCCCCAATGTTATTGATGTGGCGAGGTTATTGGCTCAAAATCCAAATAATACTAATTACCGAGTAAGTTTTTCAGGCTTAGGTACTCGACCTAGCAAAGCGGCAAAGTTATCGCTATTTTTTCCTGAACAATTAGGGCCGATAAATTTTCAATTAGCAACGCCAAGTAGAGCATTATTGTCGAGTGGCGTTAAAAGTGAGCCATTTTTATTAACGCAAACCAATATTAGTGATTTTACTTTACAGCTATCTAATAGTTTAAATTATATTTATCAAGGTATTATTCACATTATACCGAAAGGTTTAGATCATATTTTATTTGTGCTAGCACTCTTTTTATTATCAACAAAATTATCAATATTACTGTGGCAAATTAGCGCTTTTACCTTAGCGCATACGGTTACCTTAGCGTTAGGTATTTTTGGTGTGGTGGTGGTGCCCTCGTCAATAGTTGAACCCATCATTGCCTTGTCTATTGCTTACATTGCAGTAGAAAATATATTTCAGAGTAAGTTGAAATCTCAGCGTGTGCTCATTGTTTTTACCTTTGGTTTACTTCATGGTTTGGGTTTTGCCTCTGTTTTATTAGAATTTGGCTTGCCGAAAGGGCAATGGTTAACGAGTTTGATTTCGTTTAATGTGGGCGTTGAATTAGGGCAATTAAGCGTGGTGACGTTGGCTTTTATTACCTTAGGTTGGGCGAGACACAAAAGATGGTATCGAGAAAAAATTACCATTCCACTTAGTTTTTTAATCGCTATCATGGGCGCTTACTGGTTTGTTGAACGAGCATTTTTTTAGTTATTTTGGCTCTATTGTTGTTTTTATCTGCTATGTGTTACTTTGTTTTTATGATTAAATTGGTTTTAGTTTTTTATGATTTTACCTAACTTAAAACATTTACATTATTTATTAATGCTGCATAAACATCAGCATTTTCATCGTGCCGCACAAGCGTGTTTTGTTAGCCAGTCGACCTTAAGCAGTGCTATTTTTAAATTAGAGCAACAATTGGATTGTCAGTTGCTTGAACGAGATCATAAAACCTTTATTTTTACGAGTATTGGTGAGCATGTTGTTACTATGGCGCAACAATTATTAGTATCAGCCACTGAGTTGGTCGACTACGCTAATAGCCATGGCGATCCCTTGAGGGGGTCGGTCAGAATTGGTTGTATTCCCACCATAGCACCATTTTTATTAACTGATCTCATATACCATTGCCGACAACAATTGCCAAACATCGTCCTGTATATTCGAGAAGATACCACCGAAAACTTATTATCAATGCTGGCTAATGGTGAAATAGATACCATTATTTTAGCTTTACCTATTTCGGTGCATAATTTTGTGAGTGAATCGTTAGGAAAAGATGATTTTTATATTGCTGGTGATTGTCAGTTAGTGAAACAATTTAAACAACATTATGATTTTGAGCAAATGCCAGCACAAAGCATATTTTTATTAGCGAAAGAGCATTGTTTAACTGATCATACTATTTCGGCTTGTCAATTGGCTGATCAAAGTAAGATCAATTCGTTTTCACCTACCAGTCTGGCTTCACTAGTACAAATGACCGCATTTCATCAGGGAATTACATTTTTACCCGAATTGGCGGTAAAAAAAGATCTGGGTAAAAAGGAAGGATTAACCATTCAAAAGTTAGCTGAGCAAACCTATCGTGAATTGGGGATGTTATGGCGACCAAGTAGTGCTCGACAACAAACATTTCAAGCCTTGGCTGATTTAATTAAGCCCATGTTAAGCACAAACAAATAATACTATTTGGCTATGCATATTACTCAGGTATTTATTTTTATCGTCATCTTCGCGGTCTTTTAATCGAAGATCTAGTGTTTTTTGACGGAGATCCCCGCTTAAAACACTGCGGGAATGACGATCCTGAGCGAAAAGCCTTAGCGCGGGGTCGTTAATTGTTTTGACAAGCTCGTTTAGTGTTTACAGTTGTTTTTGCTGGCTTAGGTGCTGACTTTTTAATTGTTGATTTTTTGCATTTGTTCAGCAATAGCGAGTAAAAAAGGTGATTTCATCCTTGATCCTAAATTTTAAAAACACTGGT
>CAZVPC010000225.1:0-3878 GCA_964629005.1 uncultured Pseudoalteromonadaceae bacterium
ACTAGTCCCATAAGGCATCGCTTCAACAGCAAATAATTCAGCAAGCGTTTGTCCTAAATCAGCAAAGGTTTTACGCTCACCTAAGTTTATTGAGTTGATTTTATGGTGATAGGCCAACAGTGGTACATATTCACGCGTGTGATCATTACCATGCCATGTTGGATCACAACCATGATCAGCAATTAAAAACAATACATCATCGTCTTGCATTTGCTCGTAAATTTCAGGTAAGCGTTGATCAAATTGTGCTAACGCTTGCGCATAACCAATAGGATCACGACGATGACCAAAGTCTTGATCAAAATTAACTAAATTAGTAAAAATTAAACTGTTATCTGGTTCTATTAGTAGATGTTTTAACGTTTCATCAACCAAGGCATCAATGCCTGTTGCCTTGGTTTTACTACTAATCCCCTGATGGGCAAAAATATCAGCTATTTTACCTATGCTGATCACCTTTCCCCCTGCTTGAGTTATTTTATCTAACACGGTTGGCGCTGGTGGTAAAACGGAGTAATCACGTCGATTTCCAGTGCGGACAAAATTGTTTTTATGATCGCCAATAAAAGGTCGAGCAATAACCCGACCAATATTTAAATCTAATTTTGTTAATAACGCTCGTACTGTTTCACAATAACGATAAAGATCATCTAAACCAAAAGACTCTTCGTGAGCTGCCACTTGAAAAACACTGTCTGCCGAGGTGTAACAAATGGGCAAACCTGATTTAACGTGCGCTTCTCCATATTGAGCGATTATATCGGTACCTGAACCATGGCAATTAGCCAACATACCATTAAAAGCCGTTGCTTTATTTATTTGCTTTACTAAATCATCGTTAAAACTATGTTGTTTATTGGTAAAATATCCCCAATCAAACAATACGGGTACCCCCATCATTTCCCAATGACCACTAGGCGTATCTTTCCCTGAGCTGATTTCAGCAGCATAACCATAAGCCCCCTTAAGCGGTTCTTGATTTTGATGGGGAACATCACAATGACTTGCTTGCTGGCACGCCTCAATTAAGCCTAACTTTGCTAATTCTGGTAGCTTTATTTTTTGCTTAGTTACTTGTTGATAATTCTCAGCAATATGTAAAAACGTATTGGCACCAAGATCACCAAAGGCTTCAGCGTCAGGTGCCGCACCAATTCCAAAACTATCTAACACTAAAATAATAGCTCTAGCCATAAGTTACTCCTCAGATCTTACTTAGCTTCATTATAAAAGAAAAAGGCGGCACAAATGCCGCCTAAACTTAAATTTTAATTGATCTTAAAAACGATAACGTAAACCTAACTGCGCTTTCCAAACTGACGGAAGTTTAGCCACGGTTGGTGTTGGTTTAGTAAAGTTTGAATAAACATACTGACCATTTTCTATAGCCACATCAACAACAGGTGCGTTAAATGGCTGGTTATAAGACTCAACACGACCCCAATTGCTATTTAACAGGTTACCAAGATTTTCGACATCGAAGGTTATTTCAAATTTTTGATCACCCGAAAGTTGAATTTCTTGTGATATATGTAAATCAAATCGATTGATCCAAGTGCTACTACAAGAATGACGTTTTGAAATAGTGCCCGGAGTTAAACAACTTGTTCCATTAACATAATCAAATAATCCAGTTTTATCAAATCCTTGAGCATAAGTAACTAAAGGATCGTTTTCGCCGTTAGGCACATAAAATGATTGTGAATTATAACCATCCCATGTTGCAAATCCAGCAAAACCACCAAAAGTACCGTTAGTTCGCATAGTGTTACTGAAATGACGACCAGAACGACCGGTATAATTTAAGCTTACCGTCGTTAAACTATCACCGAATAAAGTGTCGGTCCAAGTTAAATTAGCAACAATACGGTGTTTAACTTCAAATTCTGAATTAAAAACATTTTGTGCCTGAAAATCATCATTAGCTGGCATTGAGTAACCTTCAAAGGCAACAAAAGCATTACCCGGATTAACTTCAGTAATGTCTTGGTAGGTATACCCTGCACTGAAATTATAATTACCATGTTCAGTATAAAAGTTCTTCTCAGCAGCCAATGTCCATACTTGACCTTTGCCTTTACTGGTATTAGTTAAGCTTAAATCAAAGGGTGCAGGCGTATTATAAATAGGTCTACCATCAGGGGCGGTATCAACAACCGCTAAATTCAACTCTTGATAAATAGCAGCATCTTTAACACGACTAAAAATAACTTCAGCGGTTAATAGCCAGTCATCACCCAACATACCTAAGTCTTGGCGACGATCAATACCGATATTTAATTTCCATTGGCTCGGAATATTAAAACCAGGGGCAATTGAGTTGGTATCACTATCACCACCACTAAAGCCACCTACAGCTAGAAAGTCAAGCACTGCTTGCGGTGTGTTTTTACCATCAAAGCAACCACCATAACAACCCGCAAACGTTTTACGGACACCATCGTTACCGTAAGAATTAGACAACCAAACATTGGGCGCACCACCACCAAATAAGCCAACACCACCACGAACAACCGTAGCATCATCAACAGTCCAGTTAAATCCTACCCGAGGTTCAAACAAGGTTAAACCATCATAATTATTTTGATTATTATAACCATGGCGAGCAACAAAGTTATTGTTTAACACTGGCTTATCATCATTTGAATAGGTAGTGTAACGCGCACCATAGGTTACTGTTAAATCATCATTAAATGACCATTCATCTTGTGCATAATAGGTGGTAGTCGTGTATTGAAAAGCGTCAATTGCATCATTCGCATCACCGGTGACTGAATTTTGAAAAACATGAAAGCCTTGATTATTGGCAAACGCGTCAACACTATCAAAGTTAGTCATGCCGCGAGAACCAAAGACAAAGGTATTGGTAATATCTAATGTTTCTTGCTCAACACCAAAGGTTAATAAATGGCTATCAGAAGCATAATAATCAGCTTTAAATTTCAACATATCACGATTGTTTTTTAAAGCATTCGCTTGACGAAATTGATCTGGACCAATATATAATTGACCACCATTATTGGTCGTGATCAACATTTGTCCAAAGTTATTACCTAACAACGGATCTTGCGCGGTATTCACTTCTTTTCTGGCGATCCTTATCTCGGTTGATAAATTATCTGTCCAATCTGTAAATACTTGTAAACTATAGGCTTTAAGTGATTCGTTCATATTATAACGATTAGACTCAGCCGTTGCCCACGGCGCGTTAGGAAAAGTTTCTGCCCAAAAATCACGTACCGTGTTACCGCTATTATCTTGATAGGTAAATGATGCCCGCGTATCGTCAGTAACATACCAATCAAGTTTTAATAATAATTTTTCATCGGCTTCTGGTGAAGAAACATCGTACTTACCAATGTCATATCCCCAAACGTTTTTAGCAATAGCTGAAATTTGATCAAAATCAGCTTGAGTTACACCAATTTTCTCATTTGGCTCAGCCACACCATTTTGATTGTCTAACGTAAATTGATAAGGTTTAGTGGCTTTAAATTTTTCATAAGAGGCAAAGAAAAACAACTTATCTTTAATAATAGGTCCACCTAAAGTGAATCCGTAGGTATCTTCAGCAAAAGAACCAATATTTAAGTTGGCACCCTCACTGGTATCACCCGCTAGAGAGTCATCCGCACGATAATAAAAAGCAGTACCATGAAATTCATTGGTTCCTGATTTAGTTACGATATTAATATTACCGCCTTGAAAGTCGCCATAAGTGACTTCGTAAGGTGCAACATTGACTACAAGTTGTTCGATAGCATCTAACGATATGGGAGTACGACGACCCGGATAACCATTTTTATTTAAACCAAAATCATCATTTTGTTTAACACCATCAATGGTTAAACTGTTACCACGAACATTACCACCGGCAA
>CAZVPC010000226.1:0-3842 GCA_964629005.1 uncultured Pseudoalteromonadaceae bacterium
GATGGCAGCACTGATACCACCTTTGTATTGGGTGCGTACGTAAATTTTTAAACCGATGTAAGTAGGCTTTTCGGGGATAAATCCCCGAAAAGTAGTCTTATTGATGAATAAAAATGTCGTAAATAAACCATTAAGGAATTTGCCAATAGGGCTTTTTACCAAAATATTGTACTAAATAATCAACTAAACTTCGTACCCGTTGTGATAAGTGGCGATTTTGTTGATAAACAGCATAAGCAGGAATTTCTATGTCAGTGAAATAATCAGATAATAACGGCACTAGCTGTCCTAATCGTATCGCTTTATAACAAATAAAATCTGGCGTCACAACTAAACCGGCACCATCAATAGCCGCCCGACATAAAAAAGTGCCATTGTTGGCTGTTATCACTGCGGGGACTTTGATCGATGATTTTTCTCCGCAGGGACTGATAAATTGCCAATGTTCTGGCTCGTCACCGTATTTTAGTTTGACATGTCCCGTCAACAAATCTTGAGGAGTTTTAGGCAAGCCATACTTTTGTATGTAGCTGGGACTCGCACATAAAACCAAACGAATACTGGTTAACTGTCGAGCGATTAACGACGAGTCTTCCAAATGAGAAATACGAATAGCAAGATCAAAACCTTCTTCAATTAAATCAATTTTGCGATCATTAAAGTCAACATCAAAACGAATATCGGGATGAATTGCATTAAATTGACGTAATGCAGCCCCTAAATGATCTAAACCAAATGACAAAGGCGCAGCCAATTTTATTTGTCCGGCTAGTGCACAGTTATCATCTCGAATACTTGACTCTACCTCAGCAACATCATCAATTAGTCGCAAGCATTGCTGATAATAACTCAGTCCATTTTCAGTTAAAGTTTGATTACGTGTTGTCCGTGTTAATAACGTTACTGCAAGTCGTTTTTCTAACTCAGTCAAACGACGACTGATAGCGGACTTAACGGTGTTTAATTGCTCCGCAGCTTTAGTAATACTACCGGCTTCAACGATTCTAACAAAGGTTTGCATATCTTCAAATTGGTTCACCACTTATCCTCAGTCTTGATCAAATACGAAAAAATTTGTCTTAACGATATTAGGTTAACTTTATCGACAGTTAAATGCTATTTTGCCTGCATGGTATTTAAAAATAAATAATTGTTGACATGGAGTTGGCTCCATCAGTTATCGTGAGCTTAATTCGATCACCTACAGGAAAAAACAATGCGCTTAAAGCACTCACTTAAAGTACTATACTTGAGTCTATTCAGCACTTTTATGATCGCGGGTAATGCTTGTGCTCATGATCCGGTCTTTAGTCCAGGGCCGCATGTACTTTTTAAAGACGGTATAGAGGTACATGCCGAATTTACCCAAGGCGAACAAGGAAAGAACAGCAAAAATGAGCGTTCCATTGCGCTTAAATATGGGCTTTCTGGTGATTGGGTGGTGGGTGTTGAACTGCCTTATGAAACCAATGCTAATGCTTTTGGTAGTGAATCAGGTGTTGGTGATGCAACCTTATCAACCAAATATCGATTTTGGCGTAATGATTCCTTAGGAGTACAAGAAACCGCAGCCATTATTGCGAAGGTTAATTTAAATACGGGTAATGCTCGGATTTCCTCTAACACGACGGATGCGTTATTAGGGTTTGCGTATGGTTATGAAAGTTTAACTTGGTATCGGTGGGCGAGTGTTCGTTATCGCTTTAATCAAAATAGCAGCAAAATAGATGCGTTCAGCCAAGATCAATCGGTAATGCAACGTGGTGATCGGGTTTTTGTTGATCTTGCTGGCGGTTATCGTCCACAGGTTAATGATTACCGTGAAGCCGATACGGTCTGGTTACTAGAGCTTAATGGTGAATATAGTGAGGCTAGCGCAGTAAATGGCGTTAATATAAATAGTAGTGGTGGTTCACAATGGTTTGTTTCACCCGGACTGATGTGGACACTGAGAAATTTTGCCATAAAATCAGGCATACAGGTGCCGATAATTTCAAATCTTAATGGTGATCAGGCTCGCTCAGATTATCGGGCACGTCTTGAATTTGAATGGCATCTTTAATTAGATAACTAGCGTTTGTTAATAAGTGAGTATTTATTATGAAGAGTAAAATGAAAAAATCATGGTCAAAATTATGGTCAATGGCATTGACACTAGCAGTACTTGGCTTAAGTACATCAGTGCTTGCGGCAGACTCCCACTATGAAATTAGAGCGGATGGCTTAGCTTGTCCTTATTGTGCCTACGGTATAGAGAAAAGTTTTATGGCAATAGATGGGGTTAAATATGTCGATGTAAAATTGAAAAAAGGTTTGGTTTTGGTGACAGGCGATAAAAAATTAGCACTTGAAGAACCCCAATTAAAAACCTTATTTAATGACGCTGGTTTTACTTATCGAAGTATGAAAAAAACTACTGAGAAAAAATAACACCTAAGCAATTAAAATAAATGGGCAAAATAAATGTCGACTCAATCAGCGCCAAGACTTGAAAATTTAAAGATAAACGATAGTAAAAAAGAAACGAGTCTCACTTGGCTAGCATTATTTACCACCACAGGTACACTGGTGTGCTGTGCCATCCCTATTACCTTAGTGACATTGGGAATGGGGGCAACCGTTGCTTCAATGGTGAGTAACTTTCCTTTTTTAATCACGTTAAGCTTGCATAAACCTTGGGTGTTTGGTCTGTCAGGGGTTTTATTGACACTCTCTGCTTATATGCTCTATCGTCCCAATCGGAGTTGTCCTGTTGATGCTGAATTAGGTGCATTATGCAACCAAAGCCAAAAATGGAATCGTCGTATTTATTGGTTTTCAGTACTATTATGGAGTGTTGGTTTTTTTGCTGCTTTTCTCGCTTTACCATTACAAATCTGGTTTGATAGCTAATGGCAAACTTGATTACCGTTGAGTTGTTTTCGAACTCAAGCTGTCACCGCTGTGATGGTATAAAATCTCGTGTTCGTACCTTAATAAATGAGTTTGGAAAAGATAAGATTGACTATCAAGAACTCGAAGTTCTCACGGTTCTAGACTACGCAGTATCTTTAGGCGTATTAACAACTCCAGCTATCGCCATTAACGGCAAGCTTGTTTTTGCAGCCATGCCGTCATTAAAGCAACTTAGAAACGAATTGCAAAAACGCTTAAAACTTGGTGAGTAATATGTATCAAATAGGTGAAGTAACCAAACAGCTTAAAATCAGCGCCGACACCTTACGTTATTATGAAAAAATTCAGCTTTTACCTGCTATTTCGCGCAATAACGCGGGCTTACGAATGTATAATAACAAAGATCTTTCTCGACTCAAGTTTATCAAACGCGCTCAGCGCATGGGTTTTAGTCTGAAAGAAATTGCTCAGTTGCTCTCCTTTAGAGAGTCGCCTCAGCAGGCAAAACCCGAAGTACGGCAACTCGCTGGAGAAAAATTGGCGGATATTGAGCAAAACTTAACAGAACTAACCATGTTAAAAAACGAATTGAAACTACTCGTTAACTTATGTGCTGGTAGTAAAAATGGCTGTCCGATTATTGATGGTTTAGATATTGATGGTTCAGATATTGATGGTTCAGATATTGATGGTTCAGAAAACGATTCATAACTTCATTTCAATCTTTCTAGTAATACTTCCCTTTCACAATTTTAGCTCAACAATTTCCTCAGGCGTCCTGAAACAGACATTTTGAAGTAACATGAGTATAGTTCTAAATAAAAGAACTATAAGTTCATTTTTGTGGTGTTTATCTTTTTTTACTCAACACTAAAATAGTCATTAGTGAAAGTAATACCAGTTTCATTAATTAGGTGATCTACTTTATACGTAGGAAAAATTGCCAA
>CAZVPC010000227.1:0-3837 GCA_964629005.1 uncultured Pseudoalteromonadaceae bacterium
AGTTGGTGATTTTAACAAGTAGAAATGAGCACATATTTAGTGAGATTGGTATAATTATAAAAATGTTGAGATCGCCATTAGCCTAATGATATTAGAGTCAGTTCAATACATACAAGTAGCTGTGCCCGTACCAATGCGCCAGCTTTTTACTTATCAAGTGCCTGAGTTACTGCAAACACCCCCATTAAAGGTAGGTGAGCGTATTGTTGTTCCCTTTGCGGGACGACAATTAGTGGCGGTGGTAATAACCCTTAGTGCTAATAGTGAGTTTGCGCTAGATAAAATAAAAGCAATTTTATCTAGACAAAGCGATGACTATTGTTTTAGTCAACAAGAATTAGATTTTTTACAGCAGTGTGCGAATTATTACCATCACCCGCTTGGTGATATTATTAACCAAGCATTGCCGGTTTTATTGCGACAAACTAAAGCTATAACGATTGATAACCCTGAAATTTGGCAAGTACAAAATGTTGGTGCCGATGAAAACGTATTAATGAAATTGGCAAAAAAGTCACCTAAGCAATATGCCCTTTATCAACTGATCAAGCAGCACCAAGGCATTACTTGGCCAGAGTTGCGTGTTTTAGCGTATAGCAAAGCACAGTTAAAAAGTTTACTCGCTAAAAATCTAATTGTAGCGAACAACATTATTGCTCAAGCGTTTGCGTGGCAAAATAGTCACTTAAATGCTAAAAATAAGCTGCCACTAACGGTAGAACAAGCTTTGGTGGTTAACCGCGTTTCACAAAAAACAAACCAGTTTGCTTGCCATTTACTGGAAGGTATCACCGGTAGCGGTAAAACCGAAGTGTATTTACAAATAATGGCATTGGTTTTAGCGAAAAATAAGCAAGTGTTGGTGCTCGTACCTGAAATTGGTTTAACGCCACAAACGTTGAGCAGGTTTGAACAGCGCTTTAATCTACCCATTTATTTGCATCATTCAGGGCTAAATAATCGTGAGCGTTTGCAAACATGGTTAGCCGCAAAACAAGGCAATGCGGCTATTATTATTGGCACTCGATCCGCCGTGTTTTCACCCTTATTGAATGCTGGCATGATCATTGTTGATGAAGAACACGACAGTTCATTGAAGCAACAAGATGGTTTTCGTTATCATGCTCGTGATTTGGCTATTTTACGAGCTCGGCAATTAGATATTCCGATCATATTGGGCAGTGCAACACCGAGTTTAGAAACACTGCACCATGCGTTAAGTGGAAAATACCAGCATCATCAATTATTAAAACGTCCGGGTAAAAGCATTGAAGCGCCAATTCAATTGATTGATATGGCCGTGCAATTAGTTGAACATGGGCTTTCAGCAACGCTAAAGCATGAAATAAGGCAAACCCTTGCACGAGATGAACAAGTATTAATTTTTCTTAATCGTCGAGGTTTTGCGCCCGCGGTGAGTTGCCAAGAATGTCACGACATTATTAGCTGCCAACGTTGTAACAAACCCTATACCTTACATCAGGGAAAGCGGTTATTAATCTGCCATCATTGTGGCAATCAAAAACGCTTGCCAAAGCAATGTTTTCAGTGTGGTAGTGTGCGTCTTTTGCCATTAGGTCAGGGGACAGAACAGTTAGAAGAGCGCTTAAAAGCTTTATTTCCAGACTATAGTGCGATCAGAATAGATCGCGACAGTACTCGTCGCAAAGGTGAATTAGCCAAATTATTGCAAGAAGTTAGCGATAAAAAACATCAATTATTAATTGGCACACAAATGTTAGCAAAAGGGCATCATTTTCCTGATGTAACTTTGGTGGCGGTACTTGATGTTGATGGTGCGTTATTTAGCTATGATTTTCGCGCTGCCGAACAAATGGCACAATTATTGGTTCAGGTCGGTGGTAGAGCAGGTCGCGCCAGTAAACCCGGTAAAGTGTTAGTGCAAACCCATTATCCACAGCATCCATTATTACAAGATTTAGTGCATAACGGTTACCATCATTTTGCCAAACAAGCGTTAGTTGAGCGCCAATTAGCGCATTTGCCCCCCTTTTATTATCAAGCCTTGTTTCGTGCTGAGGCTAATTATCCCAGTTATCCAGAGAAATTTTTGCGAGCGTTAACCATGCAGCCACTTAATGGCTGTGAGTTAGCAGGGCCAATACCCGCAGCAATGGAGAAAAAAGCGGGTAAATATCGTTTTCATTTAATTGTACAAGCGCAACAGCGTCGCAATTTACACCTTGGCATTAAACACTTGTTGGCTAACATTAAGCAAAACGAATGGCATAATAAAGTGCGCTGGTCGATAGATATTGATCCCCAAGATTTATCTTGGTAGATATTCATTTTAATAATGATCTTGCTGCGTTAGAATAAAAATTCTTTTGCTTTAGTAGTAAACATTTTCATGGCTCATCAAGATTACGTTGCCCGTTCGCGCGCCTCTAAAAAGAACAATCCTTATAAAAATAAAACAGCACAACCGCAAGTGGTAAGTTTTAAAACTAAACTTGTGGCGTTAATCACTGTGTTAGCTATTGTTTTTTTTGCTTACTTTTTATGGTCAATTAAAGATCAGCAACCGCCACAGTCGGCGGCAAAAAAACCAGTCAAAATTAAAAAAACATTGGAAACTTCATTACCAGAGCTACCTAAAGAAAAATGGTCTTATCGAAAAGATCTTGCTGGAAAAAGCGTTGAAAAAAGTACTTATGAGGTGATCAATAAAGGTCCGTTTAAAATGCAATGTGGCTCGTTTAGAACCGCACATCAAGCAGAGTCGGTGAAAGCAAAAATGGCCTTTATTGGTATCGAGTCGCAAGTGATCAAATCACAAGGCAAGCATAATTTATGGTACAAGGTGATTTTAGGACCCTTTGTCCATAAACGTAGTGCAGAAAGTGAGCGCCATAAATTAAAGAAAAATAATATTAATGGCTGCCAAATTTGGTTGTGGCGTTAAGACTAAAAATAGTTGAAATGTTAACAGATTTTTATATCTAGCCCTTGAAATCTCAGTTGCTGAACCCACATTAATAGCCATTGTAGCGACTAGAAAATACTATGCTAGTCAAAAAAATTGGGATTAATTGTGACTACTATCGTTTCAGTAAGACGTAATGGCAAAGTGGCCATTGGTGGTGATGGCCAAGTGTCATTGGGAAATACCGTGATGAAGGGCAATGCCCGTAAAGTGCGTCGTTTATATCATGAGCAAGTATTGGCCGGTTTTGCCGGTGGTACTGCGGATGCGTTTACCTTGTTTGAACGCTTTGAGTCTAAACTTGAGCAACATCAAGGTCATTTAACCAAAGCTGCGGTTGAATTAGCGAAAGACTGGCGCAGTGATCGCGCATTAAGAAAATTAGAAGCCTTACTTGTTGTCGCCGACAAAACTGCGTCGTTTATTATCACGGGCAATGGCGATGTAGTTCAGCCCGAAGATGATTTAATTGCTATTGGCAGTGGTGGTAATTTTGCTCAGTCGGCAGCGAAAGCACTACTAGAAAACACCGATTTGTCGGCACGAGAGATCGTTGAAAAGTCGTTAACTATCGCAGGTGATATTTGTGTATTCACCAATCATTCTCAAACTATAGACGAACTTTAGCCCGCTAAATTTAGTAAGGAATTTACCATGTCGAATATGACACCACGTGAAATTGTTCATGAATTAGATAGTCACATTATTGGTCAAAATGACGCTAAACGTGCCGTGGCTATCGCGTTGCGTAATCGCTGGCGCAGAATGCAATTAACCGAAGAATTACGGGTTGAAGTAACGCCTAAAAATATTCTAATGATCGGCCCTACTGGGGTTGGTAAAACTGAAATTGCGCGTCGATTAGCTAAACTTGCCAATGCTCCTTTTAT
>CAZVPC010000228.1:0-3799 GCA_964629005.1 uncultured Pseudoalteromonadaceae bacterium
TCATAGAAAACTTTATTTTTATTTTGGTGCTCGTACTGAAACTGATTTGATTTATTGGGATGATTTTCATCATCTATCGGGTGATTATCAAAATTTTAATTATATCCCTGTGCTCTCTAAGCCTAACGAAAATTGGTTGGGGGTTAAAGGTTATGTACAACAGCAATTATCATCAAATACTGCTGTATGGCGGGATGTAGCGAACGTAGAATTTTATCTTTGTGGACCTACTTTGATGATGAATCAGACTATTACTATGTTAAAGGCTAAAGGTGTTGATAGTAAAAATATTTTTTTTGATGCATTTGCTTGACTTTTGTCGGAGAGGATTTATCCCCGAAAAGCGCGGTTGAAACCACACCTACAATTTATAGCTCTTTTGTAGGAGAGGATTTATCCCCGAAAAGCGCGGTTGAAACCACACCTACAATTTATAGCTCTTTTGTAGGAGGGGATTTATCCCCGAAAAGCATGTAGTTGAAATTTATATTTATTTACAATAATTAAGTTTAACAAATAGTTACAGAATAAAGTAAATATTTATGTAACTCTTTAAAACATCTTAAGTAAATCTTTAGTTAATAGGAAAATAGTGAATATGAAAACAACAGCCATTGCAATAATTTTTATCAGTTTGGTCTCTCCTTTTGTTCTGGCAACGAGCCAAGAACCCAGTTTGAATGATAGCTCACATGAAAAAAGTTCAATTCAAGATGAAAAGGCAATGAATACTCATTTAAATATGGACGGTATGCATAAATATTTAGATAAAATTCAACTCCAATTGAACGAAATAAAACAAGAAACTTCAGCGAAAAAACGAGAAAACATTATGACAGCAATGCAAAAGAATATGCAAAGATTGCATCGACAAATGGAGAAAATGTTAGTGCAAGGTATGGCACATATTTCGATGGATGAAAAAATAGTGTTGATGGCGCAACATTTAACAATGATGAAGATGGTGATGAAACAAAGTTAATAAAAGTAGAATTTTTAGCATGGCAAGGTTAATGATCAATAAATTACAATCTCATACTAAAACAGCATTGTTTATTGCCTTACTGTGGACGCTTATTGTTGCATTTTTAACGGTGAATTTAATTGTTTCATCGAAGAATGACGCCTATGACAATGCAGTATTTGAAGCAAAATTAAGTGCTGATAATATGTCTACCATCATTCAATGGTTAACCTCTTTTGAAGACGGTTACGATGCCCTTAAAGTGCTTGTGAAACCTGAACAAAGCATGCATAGCCAAGCAGAAAAAAGCTTTAGTGCTTCTCAGCCTAACGGCAATATGAACTTACTTGCGCAAGCTTTAGTGTTTACTCCTATTAAGTTTAAAGATAAAAAAATTAAAGTAATATTTGGCAATGAAAAATTAATTGCCGCACAAGATTATTTTAATTCAAATCAGCAATTAGATGACTGGGAGCAACAGGCGTTTATAAAGTTGCAATATTCACAGCAGCAAATATTATCGACAGAGCTTATCAGTAACGAGGTTTACATTCGTTTAATGGTACCAATATTACTTGGCAAAAACTGTTTGTTGTGTCAAAAATTAAAAGTAAATGATGCGACTAATTTGCTTGGGGGAATATCTGTCTCAATAGCGATCCAGCCTTATTATAACAAAGCTAACCATCATATTTGGAAAATGGGCGCTTATTTTGCCGTTATCTGGGGGTTAGGTATGCTGGCGATAATTTTTGGCTACATAAAAACAAATCGCGACATAAGTAAAAAAATTAAAAATTTTGAAGAAAATATTTATAGTCTCGTTGATATTATCGAAAAACGCGATACCTACACTGCTGGGCATACTCGGCGAGTGGCAAAATACGCATTACTTATTGCTAAAAAATTAACTTTAGCTAAAAAAGAACGCAATATTTTATATCGTGCGGCAATGTTGCATGATATCGGAAAAATTTCGACGCCGGATTCGGTTTTACTTAAACCAGGCAAATTGAGCACGGTTGAATACGAAATCATCAAGAATCACGTGGTATCTAGTTTTGAAATATTATCAAATGTGACCATGTATAAAGATATTGCTGAAATTGTTCGCTTTCATCACGAATATTATGATGGCTCTGGTTATCCGCAAGGGTTAAAAGGTAATAAAATCCCTTATTTGTCGCAAATATTGACGGTTGCTGATGGGTTTGATGCGATGACCACCGATAGAATTTATAAAGGCCGGAAAACGATCACCGAAGCATTGCATGAAATAGAACAATTAAGTGGTAAACAGTTTAACCCAACAATAGTGCCATTCGCCTTAAAGGCCTTAGCTAACGTTAAAATTAGCGCTAATATCTCTCAATTACCTGCATCTATTTTGGAGCATGAACGCTTTTCTTCTTTTTATAAAGACAGCATTACGCAAGTTTATAATAAACATTATTTTGAATTGATCATTTCAAAAAGGCCTGCGGAGTTAAATCTATTTCGTTACGCATTGCTATTAAGGCTACATAATTTCACCCAGTTTAATGAAGAAAATAGTTGGAGCAAAGGTGATGAAAAGCTTGTTGAAGTTGCTAATTCTTTACAAAACATAGATGAAAACAGCCTTGTGTTTAGATTGTTTGGCGATGATTTTATTATTCTGCTCAAAGGGAAGTTATCATCGTTTGAAGAATATCAGCCGTTAACAACGATAGTTGCCAATACTTGTTTGAGTTTTTCTAGTCAATATATCGATTTAACTAAAAACAACATTACCAGTATTGATGATATAGAACAGTTTTTGTAGGCAAGGTTTTATCTCTGAAAAAATTCGCTGTTATAACTGTGGCTAATAAAGTCATATAAATATTTTTATTACAATAACCCAAAGGAAAGAAGATGAATTTCAAAAAAACATTGGTGACGATATTAGTCACCGCCGCAATGGCAACGACTGCGTATGCAGGTGGTAATCATGAACATGGTCATGATAAAGCAATGAAAATGGGTAAGCATGGCCAAAATATGAACATGGCACACCAACACGGTGCGGGTAATGATCATGAGGGGAGTCCGGTAGGTGAACCTGGGTTAGCTTCAGAAGTGACTAGAACCATTAATTTGACTGCGAGTGACGCCATGCGCTTTAGTTTTGCTGGGGCACCAGATTTAAAAGCGGGAGAGGTGATCAAATTTATTATTAAAAACAAAGGTCAAATTTCCCATGAATTTGCTATTGGTGATGCAAAAGAACAAGCTGAGCATCAAAAGATGATGCGAGATATGCCCAATATGGTGCATCAAGATGGTAATACCGTGACTATTAAACCGGGTGAAACTAAAGAGTTGATCTGGAAGTTTAAAGGCGGTGCTGAAGTTGTTTTCGCGTGTAATATCCCCGGACATTTTGAAGCGGGTATGCATGTTCAAGCTAAAGTTGCTCAAAACGCTGATGTTGCTGCGATTAAAACCATCATTGCAGGTATAAAATATGGCTGGGAAAATGGTGACGGTACCTCGTTTAGAAAAAACTTTCTAAATTTTAAAGGCGCGCGTTATATTGAATCGGGTGGACAAAATCAGGGTTTAGATAGTCTTGTTGATCAACATGTTGAACCTGAAAAAGATGCAATGGAATACTTAAATCTTGATTTTAGTAATATAGAAATTAATTTTGAAGGTAAAGATGACAGTTTTGCTTGGGCAATTGCCGACACTCGTGTTAAAGGTAAATTAAAAAGAACAGGTCGTGAATTTGATAAGAGTGGTTATCAAACGTTTTTGTTTCGTAAAATAGATAATGCTTGGAAAGTAGTGCACACCCATTCATCTTCTCGA
>CAZVPC010000229.1:0-3763 GCA_964629005.1 uncultured Pseudoalteromonadaceae bacterium
ATGCCGCCTTACAAATTCATGGCGGTTACGGTTATATCAAAGAATATCCATTAGAGCGTTATTTTAGAGATGTACGTGTGCATCAGATCCTTGAAGGCACCAATGAAATTATGCGCGTTATCATTGCACGACGTTTATTAACCGAAGGTGCGGGTCAATTAATATAAGTGGCTGGTTAACTGTTTGTGGGTTGCCACGAGCGCAGCGAGGCGCAACAACAGTATGTAATAAATCGGTTGTTGCTAAACAGATTTTTATAGGGAAACCCAATGACAGATGTAGTTATTTTTCAAGAGCTAAATGCTAACAATGGTAAAAAGATTGCCATTGCAACCTTAAATTCTGAACGTTCGCTTAATGCGTTAAGTGGTGAAATGATCGATGCTTTATATCCTCAACTGATTGATTGGCATGAAAATGATGATATTTCTGTGGTTTTATTGCAAGGTGCAGGTGAAAAAGCATTTTGTGCTGGCGGTGATATTGTACATATGTACAAAGAAATGCAAAATCATGTAGGAGAATATGCCCCAGCCATTGAACGTTATTTTACCAAAGAATATAAATTAGATTATTTGATCCATACCTTTAATAAGCCTTTTATTGTTTGGGGTACAGGGATTGTCATGGGTGGTGGTCTTGGCATGATGGTTGGAGCAAGTCATCGTGTGGTTACTGAATTTTCACGCATTGCTATGCCTGAAATTAGTATAGGCTTGTACCCTGACGTTGGTGGTACTCATTTTTTAAATAAAATGCCTGAGCAATGTGGGCTATTTTTAGGCTTAACAGGGGCATCTATTAATGCGGCTGATGCTAAATATACTAAGCTTGCTGATTATTTCATCATGGCTGACAAAAAGGCATATTTTGTTGAGCAACTTAAAATAGTTAACTGGGGTGATACGGTTTCACTCAATCATGACAAACTTTCGCAAGTGATGTTAGATATTGAACTGCTTTCAAATGCAAAATTACCTGTTTCTCATGTTAAGGCACAGAAAGCGTTGATTGAGCATGTCATGAGTCACAATTCTTTAAGTGATATTGTTAATGCTATTATCACGGTAGAGGTTGAAGATAAATGGTTTAACAAAGCGCAAAAATCTTTAAAGCATGGTAGTGCTGTTAGCGGCCATATTGTTTATCGACAGTTACAACTAGGCAAGGATTTATCGTTAGCCGATTGTTTTAAAATGGAACTTAATTTATCGGTTAAATGTGGTAAATATGGCGAGTTTGTTGAAGGTGTGCGGGCATTATTAATTGATAAAGATTTTTCACCACAATGGAAGTTTGACTCTATTGCAACTGTTGAGGACGAGGTTATCGACTGGTTTTTTGAATGCAAATGGACAGCAGACGAACATCCCTTAGCATTATTAGGTAAATAATAAGCAATCATTATATTAGAGGAATATAAAATGGCAAATATCGCATTTATTGGTTTAGGAAATATGGGTGGTCCAATGGCCATTAACTTAGTAAAAGCTGGTCATCAGGTTTGTGTATTTGATTTGTCAGAATCAGCAGTAGCACATGTTGTTGCGCAAGGAGCAACAACACAGACAACCGCGGTTGATTGTGTCAAAGAGGCCGAGTTTATTATTTCGATGTTACCTGCGGGTAAACATGTTGATGCGGTTTATTTAGCAAAAGAAAATGGGCTAATTGACTATATACCTAAAGGGGCGGTAGTCATTGATTCTTCAACGATCGATGCTGAAACGTCGAAAACAGTTGCTACAGCCTTAGCTAAAAAAGATATTGGTTTTGTTGATGCGCCAGTCTCTGGTGGTGTTGGTGGCGCTGTTGCTGGTACGTTAAGCTTTATGGTCGGTGGTAGTGATAATGAGTTTGAGCAAGTTAAACCTATTTTAGAAAATATGGGTAAAAATATTTTCCATGCAGGTTGTCATGGCGCCGGACAAATTGCGAAAGTATGTAATAACATGCTACTTAGCGTATTAATGGTTGGCACTAGTGAAGCGTTACAGCTTGGTTTGGCTAATGGCTTAGACGCTAAAATTTTATCTAATATTATGAGTAAAAGCTCAGGTAGTAATTGGACACTAGATGTATATAACCCTTGTCCTGATGTGATGGACAACGTGCCATCATCAAATGATTATCAAGGTGGCTTTATGGTTGATTTGATGGCTAAAGATTTAGGTTTAGCGATGGATACAGCAGTAAATAGTCGTTCTTCTACGCCAATGGGGGCATTAGCACGTAGCTTATATGCTATGCATGCCGCATCAGGAAATGGTGGAAAAGATTTTTCTAGTATTTTTAATATTTTTAATAAGACGAACTAATTAAGTAGAGCATATATGAATTTACAAGATAAAGTGATTGTTATTACTGGTGGTGGTCAAGGATTAGGGCGTACTATGGCGGTTAGCTTTGCTCAAAGCGGTGCAAAACTGGCACTTATTGATTTAAATGAAGCTCTTTTGCAAGAAACTGTTGCCTTGGTAGAAAAAGCAGGTTCAATGGCAAAGTATTATTTAACCAATGTGTCGAAAGAAGCTGAAGTTGAAACTACCTTTGCACAAATTAACGATGATTTTAATGGTATTGATGGTTTAATAAATAATGCAGGTATTTTACGCGATGGCATGTTTGTTAAAGCAAAAGATGGTGTTGTTAGTAAAAAAATGTCACTGGAGCAGTTTCAATCGGTGATTGATGTTAATTTGACGGGTGTGTTTTTGTGTGGGCGAGAAGCAGTAGTACATATGATTGAACGCGGTAATAAAGGCGTGATCATCAATATGTCATCTATCGCACGTGGTGGTAATATGGGACAAACTAATTATGCGGCCGCTAAGGCTGGTGTGGTTGCCATGACCGTTACTTGGGCTAGAGAGTTGGGGCGTCATGGTGTTAGAGTTGGGGCTATTGCTCCCGGAGTGATCCGCACAGCGATGACGGATGCAATGAAGCCTGAAATGCGAGAACGCTTGAAAAAAATGAAACCTGTTGGCCGTTTAGGTGAAGCTGAAGAAATAGCGCACACAGCTAAATATATTTTTGAGAATGAATTTTTTACAGGACGAGTGATCGAAATTGATGGTGGTCTTTGCATGTGATTTATTGATTTTGTAAGGTAAAGGCGAGCTAAGCTTGTCTTTTCATTTTTAATGAAAGAGAAGCTAAAATGTGCAATAAAACCTTGTTTTTAGATCGAGATGGTATTATCAATGTCGATCATGGTTATGTTTACCAACAAGAAAAATTTGAATTTATTAATGGTATTTTTGAGCTTTGCCAGCATGCAAGTAATTTGGGTTATCAAATTATAGTGATCACTAATCAAGCAGGAATTGCTCGTGGTTATTATACAGAGTCTGATTTTTTAGCTTTAACTGATTGGATGAAAGCTGAGTTTAAAAAACATGATGTTAATATCACTGATGTCTTTTTTTGCCCTCATCATCCAACTAATGGTGTTAATGCGTTTAAAATGCACTGTGATTGTCGAAAACCAGCGCCAGGTTTGATCCTTAAAGCGCAAAAAAAGCATGATATTAATTTAGAGCAAAGTATATTCATTGGTGATAAAGTTTCAGATATGCAAGCAGCCAAAAATGCTGGTGTAGTCATGCGAATTTTAGTTGCGAGTAACTATGATGATGATCCCTTAATAGCCGCTAACAGAGTCGCTTCAATTCAAGCCGCGATAGAATACATCATATAATTTGTTTGCTTTTTGTGCGAACAATCGTGATTTAGAATAAAAAACAAAATAAAGCGCTTT
>CAZVPC010000230.1:0-3743 GCA_964629005.1 uncultured Pseudoalteromonadaceae bacterium
CTACCGTTTAACGATTTAATGTTTAAAGCACAACAGATCCATCGAGAACATTTTAATGCTAATGAAGTGCAAGTAAGTACCTTGCTTTCTATTAAAACAGGTGCCTGTCCGGAAGACTGTAAATATTGTTCGCAAAGTGCCCGTTATAAAACGGATATTGAAAAAGAGCGCTTGATGACGGTTGAAAAAGTGCTTGAAGCGGCAAAAAAGGCAAAAGAGTTAGGTTCGACTCGGTTTTGTATGGGCGCTGCTTGGCGTAACCCTAATACAAGAGATATGCCTTACGTCGTAGATATGGTTAAAGGGGTCAAATCACTAGGGTTAGAAACCTGCATGACATTAGGTATGTTATCAGCCGAACAAGCGCAAGAATTACAAACAGCAGGTTTAGATTATTATAACCATAATTTAGATACCTCACCTGAAAATTACAATAACATTATTACTACACGTACTTTTCAAGATCGTTTAGATACCTTAGACAATGTTCGTTCTGCGGGCATGAAAGTATGCAGTGGCGGTATTGTTGGCATGGGTGAAGGTTTTAATGATCGGGCTTCGTTATTAGCACAGTTAGCTAATTTAACGCCACAACCCGAAAGTGTGCCGATTAATATGTTGGTTAAGATGGAAGGCACACCATTAAGTGAAGTTGAAGATTTAGATACCTTTGATTTTATTCGTTGTATCGCGGTGGCACGAATTATGATGCCTAAAAGCCATGTTAGATTATCCGCAGGTCGCTCAGCAATGAATGAACAAATGCAAGCGCTGTGCTTTTTAGCCGGAGCAAATTCAATTTTTTATGGTTGTAAATTGTTAACGGCTGAAAATCCTGAAACAGATCAAGATATCGCTTTGTTTAAAAAACTAGGGATCAATACTGAAACAATAGCTAATAATGATGAGCAACAAGTTGCCGCTAAATTAAAAACTGCTTTAGTAAATCAGCAACATCAAGCGCTATTTTATAATGCAGAATAAAAATATTTGATATAACCAAAAATCATAGAATAAAAATTTCATTTTACCAAATCGTGACTATACTCATGTTTGATTTCTTAAAACAGCACCTAGATCAGCAAACAATACTTCATCGATATCGTCGCCGAACTTTGGTTGCGCAAGAAGGACGAAAAGTTGTTATTGCTGGCAAAAGTTATCTAAATTTTTCTTCTAATGATTATTTAGGACTAAATAATCACCCTAAAATCAATCTTGCTATGCAGCAAGGTATTGATAAGTACGGGCTTTGTTCTACTGGTTCAAGCTTAATTAGTGGTTATCATTATACTCATATGGCATTGGAAGAAACGATTTGTCAGTGGCTAAATAAACCTAAATGTTTGTTATTTAGTAGTGGTTTTGCGGCTAACTTAGGAGTATTACAAGCGCTAGGTGAAAAAAATTGTTATTTTTGGCTTGATAAGCTCAGTCATGCATCATTGATTGATGGGGCTTTAGCCAGTAATGCTAAAATGAAACGTTTTTTGCATAATGATCTGACACAGTTGGATAGTTTTATTAACCAAACCAAGCAAAAACATGCTGAAAAAGACCATTTAATTGTTTCAGAAGGCGTGTTTAGCATGGATGGTGATAAAGCTAAGGTTAAGTCGTTAGCCCAGTTGGCAGCTAAACATAAGGCACTGCTTTATCTTGATGATGCGCATAGTATTGGTGTGATCGGTAAACAAGGGCAAGGCAGTAGTAGCGAAGCTAATATTGATATTGTTATGGCTACCTTTGGTAAAGCCATTGCTACTAGCGGCGCCTTTGTTGCCTGTGATGAAATGCTTTTTGAATATCTAGTTAATTTTTCACGACATTATATTTATTCAACGGCGATTTCTCCTGCCGTAGCTTGGGCAACAAAAACCAGTATTGAAATTATTCAAAAAGAAAACTGGCGTCGAGAAAAAATAACTGAACTAAGTTATTTATTACGTTCAAAATTACGCAGCGATATTGAATTAATTAGCTCACAGTCTTCAATTCAAGCCATTATTATTGGCAGCGAAGAAAAAGTATTAGCGGTGAGTTTAGCGCTTAAAAAACGGGGTATTTTGGTGTCGGCTATTAGACCTCCTACCGTTAATAACAATAGCTCAAGGTTACGCGTAACTATTTCTGTATCTCATAATGAGAATGATATCAATCTATTAGCTAATATTTTGAATGAGACAATAAATTAATGCCAAATATTAAAAAAACAATAAAAATAGCTAAATCATTCGGTGCAGCTTCTGATTCTTACGATGTTTCAGCACGTTTACAACGCTACAGTGGTAAACATTTAATGACTTGGTTACCTAACCGTACAAATTTAACCGTTGTTGACTTAGGTTGCGGAACTGGTTTTTTTACTCATATTTTAGCCAGTAAGTACCAGCAAGTTATCGGCATCGATATTTCAAAAAAAATGCTTAAATATTCGCAACAAAAGCGCACGCCCGATATTTTTTGGTTAGAAGGCAGTGCCTATCATTTACCCTTACAAAATGAAAGTGTTGACTTGGTTTATAGTAATTTAATGATCCAATGGTGTGAGCCGTTAGATGTTGTGATAAAAGAAATTTTGCGCGTGTTGAAACCCGGAGGGGTATTTATTTTTACCACCTTAATTGAAGGAACGCTGTACGAGTTAAGATCTGCTTGGGCGCAAGTCGATGATGATCAACATGTGATCAACTTCAAATCAGAATATGATCTTGAATTATTATTAAATAGTCGTGATTCAATTTTAATCGAGCAGCAAAATCATAAAATTGTTCTAGAATATGAAAATGTATTACACCTAGCTAGAGAATTGAAGGGGCTAGGTGCTAACCATGTTAATAGAAAAGCAAATAAAGGCTTGTCTGGAAAAAGCAAATGGCAACGTATGTCGATTGCTTATCAAGATTTTCAAGAGCCAAGCGGTATTTACCCTGCAAGTTATTGTGTTTATTCAGGGCTGGTTGTTAAGTTAAATGACTAAACATTTTTTTATTACTGCAACGGATACCGATGCCGGAAAAACCTATGTAAGCTGCTTGTTAATTAAGGCTTTGGTTAAGCAGAGTTATAAGATAGCAGTTTTTAAGCCTATTTCAGCAGGCTGTTCAACCATAGCCGGAAAACTGGTTAATCCAGATGCCTTGTTATTACAACAATATGCTAATTGCCAGCAAACTATTGAAGAAATTAACCCCATCGCATTTGAACAAGCGATAGCTCCTCATATTGCCGCCAAGAAACAACAGCAAACCATTGAACTGAGCCATATTAGCCATAGTTATAAGCAAGTATGTCAACACCATAGTGATATTATTATTAGTGAAGGTGCAGGGGGCTGGCGTTTACCTTTAGGCCAAGGCAAGTTTTTATCTGACTTTGCGAAAGCGACCAAGCAAAACGTTATTTTGGTGGTTAATATTAAATTGGGCTGTTTAAACCATGCCATACTAACTTACGAAAGTATCATTGCCGATGGCTTAAACTGTATTGCATGGGTTGCAAATTCGCCTAAAAAAGATAACAGTTCAGTGGAAAATGTTGTGGCTAATATTACCGAACTTAACACTTTATTACCCATCCCCTTACTCGGAAAATTAAACTACCAAATGGATTTAGAACGAGCAATTAAGCAGTTGAATATTACGCTATTGCTTTGATTATTGACCTTTTACAGAACAAAACTTCAATTAAAGTAATACCAGTTTCATTAATTAGGTGATCTACTTTATACGTAGGAAAAATTG
>CAZVPC010000231.1:0-1300 GCA_964629005.1 uncultured Pseudoalteromonadaceae bacterium
ATTTGGCAATTTTTCCTACGTATAAAATAGATCACCTAATTAATGAAACTGGTATTACTTAGTGTTTTGCCATGTAATCAAGGGTTAGGTTAGTTAATACTTTTACGCCTAATTTCATGCCACTTTCATCAATTATAAATTCAGGTGTATGATGATCCGGCGCTTGCGCTAACGGTAGATTTTTCGCTTTACCGCCAACAAAGAGATAAAGGCCAGGGATTTTTTCTTGGTAAAAGGAGAAATCTTCCGCGCCAGTAACAGCGTTAGTTATAGAAACGTTTTTTTCTCCCGCAGTACGGTAAAGTGTCGGTAACATTTCACGCATTAGTGCGGGTTCGTTATACGTGATCGGGTAGTTGTAATCGAGTGGTAAAATAACCTCGGCAGTTGCATTCATGCTTTGGGCAATATGCTTGACCTTGTTACGCACAGAGCGATGAATTTGTTTTCTGATTTTGGCATTTAAGGTGCGGATGGTGCCAACTAACTCCACTTGCTCTGGAATAATATTAGAACGTGTGCCGCCATGGATCATGCCAATAGTAACCACCGCAGCACTATCAATTAATTTTACCTCGCGACTAACAATGGTTTGCAAGCCCATAATGATTTGTGCTGCAGTCACAATTGGATCAACACTGTTCCAAGGATAAGCGCCATGAGATTGTTTACCGTGAATGATCACCTTAAATGGGTCAACCGCTGCCATTATGCCACCTTCACGATAAGTCACCGTGTTGACATCTTGGGTTGATTTAATATGTAGGCCAAAAATCACATCGACATTGGGCGATGTTAATACCCCTTCTTTTACCATGACTTCAGCACCACCTGTTTCGCCAGCAGGCGCACCTTCTTCAGCGGGTTGAAAAATAAATTTAACTTTGCCGCGTAATTGCTCTTTCATTGACGTTAATATTTTGGCAGCACCCATCAACATAGCGATATGACTATCATGGCCACAAGCATGCATAACACCAACATTTTGACCGTTGTAGGTTGATTTAACCTTTGAAGCAAACGGTAAATTAACTCGTTCGGTAATGGGAAGAGCATCTATATCGGCACGTAAAGCAACAACCGGCCCGGGTTTTCCTGAGTCTAAAATAGCAACAACCCCAGTTTTGGCGACTCCTGTTTGTACTGCTAAACCAAGTGATTCTAAATAGTTAGCAATAGTTTTTGCGGTTTCAAATTCGCGATTAGATAATTCAGGATGTTGATGAAAATATCGACGCCATTTTATCACGTTGTTTTCAACTTGATCGGCCAATTGGTCAACTTGTTTATTGACGGTTTG
>CAZVPC010000231.1:1400-3739 GCA_964629005.1 uncultured Pseudoalteromonadaceae bacterium
TTGTTTATTGACGGTTTGCTGATTGGCGTAGATAGCAAAAGAGCAAAATGAGCTGAGTAATAAAATAGAGAGTATTTTTTTCATAATATTTTGTTGTTGTTTTAGTTAAAAACTAAAGACTACTCGATCAAGTGAATATTTTAAACCGTTTGCGCTAAGATCTCGTTAAGAATTACTTGTTATAGTCGCATTGATTCTTCATAATTATCGCGACTTAGTTAATAAGAACTTTTTATGGGCATACCTTTACATTCTAAAGCAAGACGGATGATCCGTAGCGGCATTAATTTTCTACTGATCAATTTTTCCAGAAAAAAATTGGATCAGCAAGAACTCGATCCTGAAAAGATCAAACGTATATTAATTGTTAGAATTAATTATCGCATCGGCAATATTATTTTTTTAACACCGTTGATAAATGCGTTGGTTAAAAAAATGCCAGCAGCAAAAATTGATATTCTTATCGGCGCAAATTATATTGCTCCTGTTTTATTACCAATGAAGAATGTCAATAAAGTTTATGATGCACCGCGAAAATTATTAAGAAATCCGTTTAAGTTATTTCTCAAAGTTAAAGAACTTAATGCTAATCACTATGATCTGGTTATTTCTCCGGTGATCGCTTCGGGTAGCGCAAATATATCTACATTGCTCATTAAAGCCGATCACAAATTAGGTTTTTATAGTCAACATACTTGGAGTGCAGCAAATATCACCGTTGCCTACCCAGATAAGGTAAAACACGAAGCTTTGCGTCCCTTAGCTTTGATGGAAGCCTTTGCGGGGCATAATAATGGTTATTATTCTTCATTGTTAGATATAAATTTATCAGCAGATGAGCAAATCAAGGGACAAAAATTACTGCAGGAGCTACTTAGCGTTAATGCCGTTAAAAGTCCTAGTGGTGGTATTATTGGCTTATTTAGAGAGGCGAGAAATGAGAAAAAAATAGCCGATGCTTGGTGGCAAGATTTTATTGAACAAACCTTAGCCAATTATCCCGATATTTTGATTGTTGAAATTTTGGCACCGAGTACCCCAGAAAAACTAAATCAAAATACCTTATCAGTGTCTTTTAAAAATTTACGAGAGTTAGCCTGTTTTATGTCGGCACTTGATACTTTTATTTGTGCTGATACGGGACCAATGCATTTAGCTTCTGCTGCTAAAGTTCCGGTTATCGCCTTTTTTAACGCCACGTCACCCAATAGTTATGGGCCGTTAGGTGAGTTAGATCGTGTGGTAACGGTTATTGATAAATCAGTCAATGAAATTGTTAATGAAACACAGCAAAAATACCAAGAAATATTATTTAAAAGTGATAAACAGCAAAAGGTAACCTTATGATCATTGTAACAGGCGCGGCGGGTTTTATTGGTAGTAATCTAATAAAATCGCTTAACATGATGGGGCATAGCAATATTATTGCGGTTGATGATCTACAAAATGGTCATAAAATGTTTAATTTAGCCGATTGTCAAATTGCGGATTATATCGATAAGGATGATTTTATTAAGTTGATTTTAACCGATCAAATTAACGATGATATTGAGGTTATTTTTCATCAAGGTGCTTGTTCTACCACCACGGAGTGGGATGGTAAGTTCATGATGAAAAACAATTATGATTATTCAAAGTCATTACTTCATTTTTGTCAGCGGCATACTATTCAATTTATTTATGCCTCGTCAGCCTCTGTTTATGGTGGCAGTGATCAATTTTATGAGTCTATTAAGGTAGAAAAACCTTTAAATGTTTATGCCTATTCAAAATTTTTATTCGATCAATATGTTCGAAATATAAGCGCACCAACGGCACAGATAGTTGGTTTACGTTATTTCAATGTTTATGGCCCACGAGAGCAACATAAAGGCTCAATGGCAAGTGTTGCTTTTCATTTTGATGCTCAGCTTAAAGAAACGGCTATTTGCAATCTATTTGCGGGTGACGAACATTACGCGGATGGACAACAACTGCGTGATTTTGTTTATGTCGCTGATGTGGTTAAAGTAAATCTTTGGTTTTGGAAAAATTCAAATATCTCAGGTATTTATAATTGTGGTACGGGAAAATGTCAAAGTTTTAATGATGTTGCCAATGCAGTAATTAAGTATCATGGTGCTGGCAAAATAAATTACATTCCTTTTCCTGAAAAGTTAAAAGGTGCTTATCAAAGTTATACGCAAGCTGATCTCAGTAAATTAAGAAAAGCTGGATATAACGAATCGTTTAAGACAGTTGAGCAGGCTATTCCTGAGTATTTGCAAACATTAAATTAAAAAAACCTATGCAGATCACTCAGGTATTTATTCTAATTGTCATCTTCGAAACGTTTTAAT
>CAZVPC010000232.1:0-3560 GCA_964629005.1 uncultured Pseudoalteromonadaceae bacterium
TTGACGACTGATAGGGTATCGGATATATCTTCCACTGAATAATCGGATAGCCTATCTAAATTATATTGTTCACGCATATATTTAAAGGTAGAGTGTTCATGTTGTTGGTTATGTTGAAGTTGGTAAGGCTAAGTTAGCTGTTATTGGACAGAGGTAGACGCATATCTACCCAGAATTTACCCTGACGCAAGACAGGATATGAACCTAAGTGACCTTTGAGAGCAACATTCATTTGATTTTCAAGAGCCATATTATGACATAAAAATTGAGTTACATAGCAGTTTTATCAACTTTAAGGCACAAAAAAACCGACTTTCATTGTCGGCCTATTCACAATAACTCTTTTAAAAACAATAAGTAATGGTAGCCGAGGACGGACTTGAACCGTCACTCTCGAAAGAACCGCATTTTGAATGCGGCGTGTCTACCAATTCCACCACTCGGCCATTACTATTGTTTTATCTTCAAAATTTATGCTGTCCGTGCAAAGGATTTTGAATCAACCATGTATACCAATTTCACCACACCAGCTTATCGATCGACTATTCCATTTTGAATAAAGCTAAAATATCAATGAAGTGGCAGCATTATACGAAATTTATTTCGCTAAGCAACCGTTTTTCTAATTTTAGTGTTCGTTTGTTGTTTATTTCGTCATGATGCTTGTTGCGCTTACACTTTGGGGTTTGCTTTGGTAAACTAGCGCAAAAATTTTATGGGTTTTATTTATGGCTGATAACCTTGTTGCTAATTTTAAAAAATCATCGTTTCCTCGTGCCGGATTTCGCCGTCGTTTTGGCGCTTGGGTTTATGACTTTTTATTAGCAATTTCTATTTATATGATTTCTGGTGCGATATCTTTTTTAATCTTTTATTTGTTAGTTAAATTTCAATTACTCAGTATGCAAGGTTATGATCACGATATTGATTTATTAATGAATACACCGTGGTTAAAGTGGTTAAATGAATTTTGGAAACTAGCTTGGGTGTCATTTTTCTTTGTTTATTTTTGGGCTAAAAGTGGTCAAACAATTGGGATGCGTGCTTGGCGTTTGCGCGTGCAAAACCGTGATGGCACTCCTATTTCTAAGCAAACAGGTATTAAACGTATTTTGCCAACGCTGTTGGGGTTAGGAAATATTTTAGTGATTTTTGATCGTGAAAATAAGCTAAGTTTGCAAGACAAACTAACGAATACTGAGGTGGTTTGTATTTCTTTAGATGCGAATAAAGATAGACATTGGCGTTATTAAACTTATTTTGGTGAGAGTAACTCACCATTTTTTTTATGCGATACAAAAGCACTATGCTTTTTTATTAATAAAATAAAAGGCTAAGGAAATAAAAATTAAACTGGGTAACGTAGCACCTAGTATGGGAGGAAGTTGATAAACTAAACTGATTGATCCAAGTACTTGGTTACTTACGTGAAATAGTAATCCTGTAAACACTCCCATCATAATGCGTGCGCCCATCGATACTGATCTTAGCGGACCAAAAATAAATGACAATGCGACTAATAACATCACTGCTACGGTAAATGGTTGCATTATTTTTCGCCAAAAAGCTAATAAATATCGACTTTGATCTTGATGGTTTGCTTGTAAATAGTCTAAATAACTGATCAAGTCTTGCATCGATAAAGCTTCAGGCTTTACCGTTACCACTCTAAGTTTGTCTGGGGTTAGAGATGAATGCCATTCTTTTTTATTATAATGTTTTTCTGTGATTTTTTGATCGGTAATATGTGTGTCCGTGACGTTTTTTAATTGCCAAGAGTTTTTAAGATAAACCGCTTGCTCGGCTTGTAACCAACTGGTTAGTTTGAGTTGATCGTTAAAACGATAAATTTGAATTGTTTTTAAACTACCGGTGTCTTCAACCTCGGCGATATGAACAAAAAAATCACCATCTTTTGCCCAAACACCATTTTTGGCTGAAATTAAACTACCACCAGAAATGGCTTGTGATTTTATTTCTCGTGCTGCCGCTTCTCCTTGTGGAGCTATCCACTCACCTACAGCCATACTGATGATCACTAAAATTAGTGCTGATTTCATCACTGATCTTATGATATCGAAACGAGATAATCCGGCGGCTTGCATTACTACTAATTCACTGTTACTTGCCAACATACCAATGCCAATTAAACCGCCAACGAGTGCTGACATTGGGAAAAATATTTCAATATCGCGAGGTATCCAATACAACACGTATAAGGCGGCGTGTGACAAATCATAATCACCACGACCCACATAGATCATTTGATCAACAAATTTTATAATGCCACTAACACAAATAAAAACAGCCAAAGTTAAAAAAGTGGTTGTGGAAATAATGCGACCAATGTAAATATCGAGAATACGCATTAGGTGACGTTCCTGCTTCGAGTAAATTGAGGCAGTTTAGCTTTTAATTTTCTAATGCTGCGGCGATCTTTAAAAATTAAGCTTAAACCGAGCATTAAGGCGGATAAATGCACAGGCCACAAACCCAATTTATTAGAAATTATGCCTTTTTCTAAACCGGAAAGCATTGCGCTTAACATTAAAAAATAGCCCAAAAATAATAACAATGCGGGCAATAGTTTGGCAAATTTTCCTTGCCGTGGATTTACCGAGCTTAATGGCACGGCGATAAATGTTAACACAATGGCTGCTATCGGAAATGCGAGTCGCCAATGGATCGCCGCTTTGTATTCGGGTAAGTTTTTGTTGAATAAATCTTGCGTGGGTAAGGCGCTAATTTTTCGGCGTCTATGCTCTACTTTTTTATCTTGTATTTGAATGTAATATTTGTCAAAAGCTACCGAACGAAATTCCTGACTTTGATTATCTTTTTGATAACGAACACCATTTTCGAGTATTAAGCGTTGCGAACCATTTTCATCATCTTCAACTTTACCTTTGGCTGCATACACTAAACTTGAATTAATAATGCTGTCGTGTGAATGTTTATCGTCAGGAAGTTGGGCTACAAATATTTTTTTTAAGCTATTGTCACTACGATTTTTTTGATGAATAAAGATAACTGCTTTTTTATTCCCTGTTTTTTGAAAACGTCCGGCAATTAATGAACTTAACCCCGAATCAGCCGCAAGCTTATCTTTTATTTGCATTTCATATTCTGCTGCCATCGGTGATAAATAGAGGGTGAAAATCCCCGTTATGATTGCCGTAACTAAGCTGACGATCAGAGTTAATCTAACAATATACCATTCGCTGATCCCGCAAGCATGCAGTACGGTCATTTCACTATCGGCATAAATTCGCCCGTAAGCTAGTAATATCCCTAAAAACATACTTAAAGGTAGCATCATTCCCGCCAAATCAGGTGTTTTAAGCGCAATAAATAGCATTACCATGTGACCAGGTAAACCGCCTTCAGAGGCGTCACCTAAAATGGCAACAAATTTTTGACTGATGAAAATGGTCATTAAAACAAAGAAAACAGCCAATTGGGTTTTGGCAACTTCTTTTAACAAATAGCGAAAAATAATCATAGTGGTAAATTTAATAACTTAGTTTTTATCTGACATTTAGCCGATTTTTGAGTAAACT
>CAZVPC010000233.1:0-3436 GCA_964629005.1 uncultured Pseudoalteromonadaceae bacterium
TTTATTAACCAACCACTATAGCAATAGCGCCAATACTGAATTTAATGTTTCGCTCGGTCGCATTAACTGAGTTACAATGTTATCACTTGCCACATAATAACCATCTATTTGTGCTGGTTCACCCTGCACAGCATTTAATTCAGTAACAATTTTACTTTCATTTTTAGCTAAAGCATCTGCAACACTAACAAAATCAGCCTTTAATGCGGCACTATCATTTTGCTCTGCAAGTGCTTGCGCCCAGTACATCGCTAAATAAAAATGGCTACCACGGTTATCTAATTCACCCACTCGACGAGAAGGAGATTTATTCATTGTTAAAAATTCCCCTGTCGCTTGATCAAGCGTTTTTGCTAATATTTTCGCTTTTTCATTACCCGTAATATGGCTCAAATGATCCAACGAGGCAGATAGTGCTAAAAACTCCCCTAAAGAGTCCCAGCGTAAGTGATTTTCTTTTTCAAATTGCTGAACATGTTTAGGCGCAGAACCACCGGCTCCTGTTTCAAATAAGCCACCACCATTCATTAACGGTACCACCGATAACATTTTAGCACTGGTGCCCAATTCTAAAATAGGAAATAAATCGGTTAAATAGTCACGAAGAACATTACCAGTAACTGAAATGGTATCTAAACCCTCAAGAATACGTGCCAACGAAAACTCAGTCGCTTCAACAGGCGACATAATACGAATATCTAAACCACTAAGATCATGATCAACAAGATAAGTATTAACTTTGTTGATCATCTCTCGGTCGTGAGCACGAACAGGATCTAGCCAAAAAATGGCCGGATTAGCTGTTGCTCTTGCACGATTAACGGCTAACTTCACCCAATCTTGGATCGGCGCGTCTTTCGCTTGACACATCCGCCAAATATCACCCTCAGCAACACGATGTTCTAATAAAATATTAGCCTCGCTATCAATTACACAAACAACACCAGCACTATTAATAGTGAAAGTTTTATCATGTGAACCATATTCTTCAGCTTTTTGTGCCATCAAACCAACATTAGGAACACTGCCCATGGTAGTAGGGTCAAACGCACCATGCTTTTTACAAAAATCAATTGTTGTTTGATATACCCCAGCGTAACTGCGATCAGGGATCATCGCTTTAGTATCTTTTAGTTGACCATCTGCTGCCCACATTTGCCCCGAAGAACGAATACAAGCCGGCATAGATGCATCGACAATAACATCGCTAGGTACGTGTAAGTTAGTAATACCTTTGTCTGAATCCACCATAGCTAAAGCCGGACGGGTTTGATAAACCGCTTGAATATCAGCTTCAATTTCTGCTTTTTTAGCTACCGCTAAACGTTGTATTTTAGCATAGACATCACCAATACCATTATTAGCATCAACGCCTAATTGTTCAAAAATTGCCGCATGTTTTTCAAAAACATCACGATAATAAATTTTTACTGCGACACCAAAAATAACCGGATCAGAAACTTTCATCATGGTGGCTTTAAGATGAAGCGACAATAAAACATCTTCCTTTTTAGCGTCACTCATTGCTTGTTCATAAAAGTTAACCAACTCAGCATTACTAAGAACAGACGCATCAATAATTTCTTTTGCAAGCAAAGGTAAATGTTCCTTTAATACTTTTATTGAACCATCGTCACCTCTAAATTCAATTTTTATATCCGTCGCTTTTGCTAAGGTTATCGATTGTTCGCTACCGTAAAAATCATTTTGTGCCATACTTACCACATGAGATTTAGAGTCTGGGGACCATTTTCCCATTGAATGAGGATTAATTCGTGCGTATTGTTTAACCGACGCTGGCGCACGACGATCTGAATTACCTTCACGCAAAACAGGATTTACCGCACTGCCCTTAATTTTATCATAGGTATATTTAATTGACTTTTCAGCCTCATTTTGTGGTTCTTCTGGATATTCAGGTAATGGGTACCCTTTACTTTGTAATTCTTTAATCACCGCATGTAATTGTGGTACCGAAGCGCTAATATTAGGTAATTTAATGATATTCGCATCAGCTTTTTGTACTAATTCACCTAATTCGGTTAAATCATCAGCTCTTCGTTGTTCAGCTGTTAAATATTTCGGAAAATTAGCAATAATACGACCCGCTAGAGAAATATCACGCGTTTCAATATTAACTCCTGATGAGGCAGTAAACGCTTTAATAATAGGTAATAATGAATGTGTAGCCAATGCTGGCGCTTCATCGGTTATAGTATAAATAATTGTTGAATTATTGATTGTCATAGACGTTCCTAAGCTGAATACCAAAATGATTAATGGTACGAATATTTAAGAGCCAAGCTTTATTGTTCATCTGTTCAACCTAGATTCAGCAGTTGGGCGCGAAATAAGAGTGTAGCTATCTGATTTGATTAGCGTAATGAAAAATTGCGGTATCACCTTATTGGTGATGAGTCATTTTTCCATATAGCTAAGTGAATCAAGGAGCTGCGCTATTATCCGTGTCTCGATTGCGAATTCTAGGTTCAAGATAAGGTTGCTCTTACTACTTTTGATCTAATTTTTTTATGCGTGCATATTTTATAGGAATTTAAAGTGCTTTAAAATAGCTGAAATTTTTCTTATCACTTTGTTAACATTTTAATTAAGGCTACATTTAATGGCATTAACACACCACAATAAAGAAAAAACAATTCTTAATCGAAAACGTAAGCCTAAAATACGAGCTAAAAACGTCAAGACTAAAGTAGTACTTTTTAATAAACCCTTTGATGTACTATGTCAATTTAGCGATGATAACAATAGAAAAACCTTGAAAGATTATATTCCTATAACCGAAGTTTATGCCGCAGGTCGATTAGATAAAGACAGTGAAGGATTACTACTATTAACCAACAATGGTAAACTCCAACACCAATTAGCTGAGCCAAGTCAAAAAACGGATAAAACTTATTGGGTTCAAGTTGAAGGTAGCCCAAATGAGCAAGCGTTAGACAAATTACGCCTTGGCGTGATGCTAAAAGATGGTTTAACCTTACCCGCTAAAATCAACTTAATATCCGAGCCTAATATCTGGGCAAGAATTCCACCAATCCGTAAACGCGCCAATATTACTACCACTTGGTTAAGCATTACCATTAATGAGGGAAAAAATCGCCAAATACGCCGTATGACTGCACACATTGGTTTTCCAACGTTACGATTAATTCGTTATAGCATCGGAAAATGGACGTTGAACGGGATCAACAATGGTGATTTTAAAGAAATTTCACTCTAATATGAAAAAGCCCTTAAACAAGGGCTTTTTACTATTATTTAACAATAAAAGATCCTGACCTTCGTCAGGATGACGGTACTTTTAACGATGAACGTCATATCCAACGAAATACGTCATGCCTCACGAAATACGTCATGCCTCACGAAATACGTCATGCTGAATTTATTTCAGTATCTCAGCTCATATGAACTAACA
>CAZVPC010000234.1:0-3436 GCA_964629005.1 uncultured Pseudoalteromonadaceae bacterium
GATAATCGGTCTGACATTTACTCTTCACCCTCTTGTTGTATCACTTTAGGTAACTCGATATTTGGAAAGGTAACTTCGATAACTTCACTTATTTGCTTAAAGTTTATTAAACCACGTAAAGAAGCTCTGTGTGCTAGCTCAAACAAATGCTCTTTGTCTTGAGACAACATCTGGCACCAAAAGCTATCGAACATTCTTTGACCTGATAGCCCATGACAATGTGCTAAGAACAATGCAAAAGCAATATTTACATAGGTTGCCTTGGGTTGGGCACGGTATTTTTTAGCTTTACCTTCAAGGTAACCTGCTTGTGTCCAAGTACCATTAATATTTTGTGCAAATGATTTAAGTGACGCTGGGCTAAAGCGATCAGGATCTTCATGCGCTAAGTGTTGCTCTACTGTCTCACGAGGTAAGTGTTCACCAAGCTGTAACGGTAATATGATACTGGCTGAGTTTTTAAGGATTGGATCTCTAGCCACTGCTAACTGCAACGCTAATATAGGCTGCGCGTATTCAGACAATTCCCACCATTGGCGAAATATATTAAATAAGGGGATGTCCATAGACAAACCGTATAAATCAACAAGATGCCTAAATGTTAATGTGCGAGACTTTTCAGTAGGTTTATGTAATATGTTGAAGTTAACAATGTCATCTTCATAGTCTTGCTTAGTTGCAGTTTCATCGCGAGCAAAGAGCAGCTCTTTTAATTCTACAATCATCATACTTCGAGCAGAATGAGCACCATTTCTGCCAAATTTAAAACCAAATTGTGTGAGTTGTTGTTCGTTGATCATTTGTTATTCCTGGTACCCTGGAGCAATAGCCAAGTTTTCGGCACCATAAAGTGTTTGTCTATTCCTGAGCCAAAGCTGATACTCGCCACCTTTCAGGCTGGCATTTTCGGTACAATCAACATTCCAACGGCGTAATAAATAGCCTGCTAAAGCAGCTCTTACAGTTATTTGTAATACGCCTTTTTCCATTCCATAATCAAGTTCAATCGCTTGCGGATATTTTATATTGGTGGGATGCGGTACTAGGTGTAAGTCCATCTTGCGCATCCACTGGTTATCTTCAATTTCTTTTTCAAATTCGTCAACAGCAGTCTCTAGCAAAGTCACTTTTGAAATACGAGTAATAACAAAATCTCTAAATGAGTTTGTTTTTCTGTCGAACGCTCGAACATGCCAACGTAAACCGTTATCAACTATGGTATGAGGAATAATTTCTCGTGCTTTTGAGCCTGAAGATAACGATGTATAAATAATAGAGACGGTTTTTTTATTTAATACCGCCTGAACAAGCTTAGCCACCATATTTATGTCAGGAACATTAAGCTGCATAGGCGCTTCAACAGGAAATGCTACTTCAAGCACACCGTCGAAACCATCGCTGATATTGTTAGCGAGTTTTACTAGCGTTTTACGGGAGTTGTACTCAAATAAAGGTTTGAATTTTTTAGTTTGGATGTAAGTTTTTGATGGGTTGTCAAAGTCTGAATTTGTTGGCGCAAGCTCTCTATACAAGGCGATATCACGGGTAGCATTCGCCATGCCCATTTCAAATTTTGCAGTAAGATCACTACGAGTAAAAGAACCTTTAAACATTAATAAAAAATCGATAAATGCTAGGCGCTGTTTTCGCGCAAAGTTAAGATCCGTTAATTTTTTCTTATTATCCATATTCTTGGCTGGCATTTTTTGTTTGATTGGATTTAGTATTACTAAATCACCTACATAATCAAATTGATTAAGTAGTAATACTATCTCATTAAAACGTAGAGTCAACGACAATTAGGATAATTGAAAAAGAATAGCCAAATAAATAACATCAAATACTACAAGTCACTTTAATGTTTCGCTATAAGCGGATATTTTTCAGGATGAATAATACCATCAAGTGATAAGTCCACATCTAAATCAGGCCAACAAAACCCATCTCTACCCTGTTGCTCTACATTAAACACGGCACTAACAGGTGCATTTTCAAACCAAGGAAATTTTTCAAAGCTTAAAAAATGTTCTTCTTCTTTAGCAAGTAACCATAAGCCATGTGGCGTTACACCTAACACTTCAACTGAAGTGTTATTATTTAAAGAATGAACGCCATGCTGTGATGATTTCATCTTTATGCTCCTTTTCACCGCTGGACTCATGATTAAAATATCACCGTATTATCTTTGTTTATATAGCAAATTATAGTCTTATTCGCGATCACATCACAACTAGCGCAGACTATTTTATTATTTGCATTAGCCAAGCAATAGCATCACTCACACTAAGGTTAGCAAACCTAGCTTTTATATAATCGATAACGTCACACTCGCTAATTTTATACTGGTTTTGCTTAGCTGTTGCGGTGGCTGGTTGTTTGCGGTGATCAATTTTATCTTGCAGCCACTCTTCAATTTCGCCTTCTTCCCATGCAATAGCGCGTTCACCTAGCGATATGGATTGTGGAAATTTATTCTCACTCATAAATTTGTAAATTGATGAGCGGCCTAAGCCTGTTAGGTTGATGACTTCTTTTAAGCGAATTAATCTCATTTTTGAATTCCTCTTTGATTTAGTAGCCGTGAAGGCTTGATTCAAAAAATGAGTGAGCGCTGTAATTTATTACTGGCACGGTTTAGCCGTTTTTTATGCCGCTTTTTATGCCGCTTTTTATGCCGCTTTTTATGCCGCTTTTTATGCCGTTTTTTATTTGTGGTTAAGCTATGTTTTTCAAACGGTTTGCTTAGCTGTTTATTCCCTTTTATTTCAAACCTATATCACCACTGTGCATAAGCCTATTAACAACTTAAGGAGGACATTATGCACTCACAAACAAATACCATTTATGTGACTCATCAGCCGATGACGGCAAATGAAGTACTCGACAAAGCCGCTGACATACTGGCGTGTAAATACGTGCAAAAAGATGCCTTTACCAGCAGTGAAGCTACTCGTGACTTTTTACGCTTTAAACTGGGTAATAATGACCGTGAAGTGTTTGCGGTAATGCTGCTTGATAACCAACATCAGCTTATTGATTACCGTGAGCTATTTTTTGGCACCATTGACGCTGCCGCTGTCTATCCGCGAGAAATCGCTAAAGTGGCCTTACTTGAAAATGCGGCAGCGGTGATATTGGCGCATAACCATCCTTCGGGTATATGTGAACCGTCTATTGCCGATAAAAACATTACTAAGCGTTTAAAAGAAGCGTTGGCTTTAATTGATGTGCGTGTACTTGATCATGTGATCGTTGGCGAAAGTACCTATTCATTTACTGAGCATGGCTTGCTGTAATGGTTGAATATCAAGCGAGTCAAAATCCACCCCACACCTACCTTCAACAACTATTAGCAAGATCACGATAAGAGAGAAATACCATGAATATTACTATTGATCGCTCGCATGGCTTTGCCTTGCCTGCTAAGTTTTATGCG
>CAZVPC010000235.1:0-3407 GCA_964629005.1 uncultured Pseudoalteromonadaceae bacterium
GTATAACCGTGAAAAACAACATGGTTTAAAACTTTATGTACAACGCGTATTTATTATGGATGATGCTGAGCAGTTTATGCCAACCTATTTACGTTTTGTTAAAGGTTTATTAGATTCAAACGATTTACCATTGAATATTTCTCGTGAAATTTTACAAGACAATAAAGTTACGCAAGCGATCCGTAAAGGTTGTACAAAACGTGTGCTGAAAATGTTGGATAAATTAGGCAACAAAGATAAAGAAAAATATCAAAGCTTTTGGAATGAATTTGGTCAAGTACTAAAAGAAGGCCCAGCGGAAGATTTTTCTAATAAAGATCAAGTGGCTAAATTATTACGTTTTGCTTCTACTGATGAAGATAATGGCACACAAAATGTTGCGCTAGCACAATATGTTGAACGCATGAAAGAAGGGCAAGACAAAATTTATTATGTGGTTGCTGATAGTTTTGAAGCGGCTAAAAATAGCCCGCATTTAGAAGTATTCCGCAAAAAAGGCATTGAAGTATTGTTGATGTCTGATCGTATTGATGAATGGTTAGTCAGTCATTTAACTGAATTTGATGGTAAAACGTTGCAGTCGGTTACGCGCGGTGGTCTTGATTTAGGCAAGATGGATGACGAAGAAACTAAAGCCGAACAAGAAAAACTTGAGCAAGAATTTAGCTCAGTTATCACTCGCATTAAAGAAACGTTAGGTGATAAAGTTAAAGAAGTTAAACTTTCACAGCGTTTAACAGACTCACCAGCCTGTATTGTTACCGATGATCAAGATATGAGCAGTCAAATGATGAAACTGATGCAGTCGGTTGGTCAAGATGTGCCAGAGTCTACGCCTATTTTTGAGATTAATGCGGAACATGCGTTGATTAAACATATCGCTGATGAAGCAGATGATGAGCAATTTAAGCAATGGGCTGAAGTTTTATTTGATCAAGCAATGTTAGCTGAACGCGGTAGTTTAAAAAATCCTGCTAGTTTTGTGACTCGTTTAAATAAATTAATGTTGAGCTTAACTAAATAAGCACCTGTTTAATTTAATGACTGTTGTTAGACATTAGTCTAAAAAAGGAGGGTTCTTTATTAAGAATACCTCCTTTTTTGATCGCTAAGATGTATTGATACTTGTTTGCATACAGATGAACTTGTATAGTGTCAGCCACTAAATGATAGTGGTTACTTTAAACATATTTTTATTCGTTTAAAGTAAAAATTATTAATTCAACCATTTTTTTAGGGCAATATTATTATGCGTATTATTTTATTAGGTGCTCCGGGTGCGGGCAAAGGAACTCAAGCGCAGTTTTTGATGACTAAGTATGCTATTCCTCAAATTTCTACCGGTGATATGCTTCGGGCCGCTATTAAAGCGGGTACTGATCTAGGCAACAAAGCAAAAGCGGTTATGGACTCTGGACAGTTAGTGTCTGATGATTTAATTATTGGTTTAGTAAAGGAACGTATTAGGCAAGATGATTGCAAAGCAGGTTTTTTATTGGATGGTTTTCCGCGTACTATTCCGCAGGCTGATGCGATGAAAGATAATGATGTTACCGTTGATCATGTCATTGAATTTGATGTGTCAGATGAGGTGATTGTTGAACGTATGGCAGGACGTCGTGTACATTCTGGCTCTGGGCGAGTCTATCATCTTGTTTATAATCCGCCTAAAGTGGAAGGCAAAGATGACGTTACTGGTGAAGATCTTGCTATTCGTCCAGATGATGAAGAAGCAACAGTGCGTAAGCGTTTAGCTATTTACCATGATCAAACCAAACCTTTAGTTGCGTATTACAAAAAGGAAGCAGAGCAAGAAAATTGTGCTTATTTAACCATTGATGGTACACAACCCGTTGACCAAGTGAGTGCATTATTGGTTGAAAAACTGGCTTAAAATTAGTTTGCTATTTTAGCTAAAAGCCTGCATTAGCAGGCTTTTTGTTGTTAAATATATATTACTATTTTTTTTTGAAATAATTCGCTACAGTAGATATTAATAATAAATAAAAGAGTATTCGCATAATGTTAACACACCTCACTATTACCGGATTATATGCTAGCGTGCTGGCAATTTTTTTAGTTTTTTTAGCGATTAATATTATTCGCCTACGTTTTAAACATCGCGTTGGTCTTGGTGATGGTGAACAAAAACCGTTAATTAAAGCTATTCGTATTCATGGCAACTTTACCGAATATGTGCCATTAGCATTAATTTTATTAGCTATTTATGAATTAAATAGCGGTGAGGTGTTATATTTACATTTGTTAGGAATAACGTTAGTTATTGGACGGTTATTTCATGCCATTGGTTTAACTAAATCGATGGGAACTTCATTGCCCCGTCAAATAGGTACACTGTCTACTTTTATTGTATTGATTAGCTTAGCTGTATTGAATATTTTAAAATTTTTAGCTTAAATTTTAAAGCGACTTTAATCGGATAACTGTTGTTAGTTTATCGGCGTAACATGGCAATATGTGGAATATTATCTTCTAAATACATTGCTGATACCGTTGTAAAACCGTGTTGTTGATAAAATTTTTCTAAGTGTTGTTGCGCAGATATTTTTATGCTTTGTTCTGGGTATTGTTGCTGACAAATAGCAATACCTTGCTGCATTAATTGATGTCCTAAACCCGTACCACGCGCACTTTCAATAATGGCAACACGACCAATACTGATATGATCATCATAAGTTAAGCCTTTAGGCAAAATTCGTAAATACGCTTGTATTTCACCATTTTTGTAACAAAAAAGATGGTGAGTCTCACTATGGCGATCATGGTTGTCTAATTCAGGGTAATAACAGGTTTGCTCAACGACAAAAATATCGACTCTAAGTTTTAAAATGTCATATAACTCATTAATTGTTAAAGTACTAAATTTTTTATTTTGCCATTGATCATAAATTTTTATCATGTTTGCTGTAGTGCCAGTATAAATCCTTGATATTTTTTTGTATCAAGGTAGGTTAATATCTCATTTTTATAATGACTAATACAAATGTCAGGAAATTCATTAGTCATTATCTTAGTTAGCTGCGCTGGTGTTAAGTACAACAGGTAAGCTAAAGGGAGATATTTAGGGTTGAAGTTACATTGGTAAACGGTAGATCTCACTTGATGAGCGGTAAAATGTTTTTGCGAACTATAACGTTTGATTAATTTGTTTTGTAAACTAAGCCCATATTTTTTTATTGACCAATATTTGAACATACTATGCCGTTCCTTAGCTGCGATTATTATGGTACTAAAGTTTAATGAATATATTTAAATAAGCAATAATTATCGACAAATAATTATTGCTTGAAGAGTGAGGTTAAGCTGTAATAATTATTAATGGGGGGGGGTATAACCATTATTTTTGTGTTTATTTGATTCGTTATTTTTTCGTTTACTTATTATGC
>CAZVPC010000236.1:0-3349 GCA_964629005.1 uncultured Pseudoalteromonadaceae bacterium
GAGCTTTCTATTTATGCTGTGGTAGCTAAGATAACCTCGTTTATTAACGAAAAAGTTTAATATTCGCGTTAATTATTTTTTATATAGTTACAGACACTTAATTATTAACGTAAACAAAATAGTATAACCCTATGGTTGACTGTATGGATGCACTCAACCCTTTAATTTAACCCCATGAAACAGGATTGTTGACTGGATTAATAACTGAGTTTATAAACAAGTTATGACTGAAAATTTTGCACAACTTTTTGAAGAAAGTTTAAAAGAAATCGAAACACGCCCTGGTTCTATTGTTAAGGGTACAATCGTAGCGATCAACAAAGATAACGTATTAGTTGATGCTGGCCTTAAATCTGAGTCTGTTATTTCAATTGACCAATTTAAAGATGCTGCTGGTGAATTAGAAGTAAGTGTTGGTGATCAAATCGATGTTGCTTTAGACGCTGCTGATGATGGTTTTGGTGAAACAATTCTTTCTCGTGAAAAAGCAAAACGCCATGAAGCATGGCAAGTGCTTGAAAAAGCATACGAAGAAAAAGAAACTGTTATCGGTGTTATCAACGGTAAAGTTAAAGGTGGTTTCACGGTTGAAGTTAGCAACATTCGCGCTTTCTTACCGGGTTCATTGGTTGATGTACGTCCTGTACGTGACACAACTCACCTTGAAGGTAAAGACCTAGAATTTAAAGTTATTAAGCTTGATCAAAAGCGTAATAACGTTGTTGTTTCTCGTCGTGCTGTTATCGAATCTGAAAACAGTGTTGAACGTGATGAATTATTAGCGTCATTAGCTGAAGGCCAAGAAGTTAAAGGTATCGTTAAAAACTTAACTGATTACGGTGCGTTTGTTGACCTAGGCGGCATTGACGGGTTACTACATATTACCGATATGGCTTGGAAACGTGTTAAACACCCAAGTGAAATTGTTAATGTTGGTGATGAAATCTCTGTTAAAATATTGAAATTCGACCGTGAGCGCACTCGTGTATCTCTAGGTATGAAACAGTTAGGCGAAGATCCATGGGTAGCTATTGCTAACCGTTTCCCTGAAGGGTCTAAACTGACAGGTCGTGTTACTAACTTAACAGATTACGGTTGTTTTGTTGAAATTCAAGAAGGCGTTGAAGGTTTAGTTCATGTATCTGAAATGGATTGGACTAACAAAAACATTCACCCATCTAAAGTCGTTAACTTAGGCGATAGCGTTGAAGTTAAAGTATTAGAAATTGACGAAGAACGTCGTCGTATTTCTTTAGGCCTTAAACAATGTATCCCGAATCCATGGGAAGAATTTGCTAAAAACTTCAACAAAGGCGATAAAGTTTCCGGTAAGATCAAATCAATTACTGATTTTGGTATTTTTATTGGACTTGAAGGTGGCATTGATGGTTTAGTTCACTTATCTGACATTTCTTGGAAAGGTGGTGAAGAAGCGGTTCGTGACTTCAAAAAAGGTGACGAAATTGCTGCAGTAGTATTACAAGTTGATCCAGAACGCGAACGTATCTCATTAGGTGTTAAGCAAACTGAAGACGATCCATTCAATATGTATCTGACAGATAACAAAAAAGGTGCTATTGTTACTGGTAAGGTCATTGAAGTTGACGCTAAAGGCGCGAAGATCGAATTAGCTCCAGAAGTTGAAGGTTATATTCGTGTTGCCGATATTTCAGCTGAGCGTGTTGAAGATGCAGCGACTGAATTATCAGTAGGTGCTAGCGTTGAAGCGAAGTTTGTTGGTGTTGATCGTAAGAACCGTGTTATTAGCTTATCTATCAAAGCGAAAGATCAAGCTGAAGAGCGTAAAGCGATGGACAACATAAACCAAGTTGAAGAATCTGGTTTAAGTGCAATGGCTGAAGCATTTAAAAACGCGAAAAGTTAATAGAAATTTAACTAATTTCGTTGAGGTAAAGGAAACGACTTACTTAGTAAAGAGTTTCCTTTTGATTTTTATTCCATTAGCGCGAAGCTGGGTGAACACTGGAGGGTCAGATGACCAAATCAGAACTCATTGAGATACTAGCAGATAGATTAGGTCATTTATCTGCCAGAGATGTAGAAATTGCAGTTAAAGAGATCCTTGAAATGATGGCGCAAACCTTGTCAAAAGGTGAGCGGATTGAGATTAGAGGTTTTGGTAGTTTTTCATTACATTATCGTGCACCGCGCATCGGTAGAAATCCAAAAACTGGCGATTCAGTTGAATTGGCGGGTAAGTATGTACCGCACTTTAAGCCGGGTAAAGAATTGCGCGAACGTGTAAATCTTGCCGCTGCTTGATCCTAGATTCAGCAGTTGGGTTAATGATTTAAGGCAAGCTAAAAAGCTTTAAAAATTTATTATAAATAAAATGGTATGCATTAACGCATGCCATTTTTTTTATTTAAATTAATGATAGAATGGTTTTTTTGTTCTGCTTATTGGAGCCTGTCTTGCGATTTTATTTGTCTTTATTTGTTTTACTCATTTTATTAGCGATTGCTTTTATTTTTGGTAGTCAAAACGAACAAACTATTACCTTAAATTATTTAATAGCTCGCACTGAAATATCCATTGCTATGGCGGTTAGTTTATTTACTGCACTTGGTTTTGTGATGGGGCTGCTCAGTGTTTTACTATGGAAAATTTCCCGTGCGGTGAAGAAAAAATTACCGTTTATTGAAAAAACGCCAACGCCTGAAAAGCAAGCTCGCTAATATTATGCTAGAACTGTTATTTTTGTTACTACCTGTTGCTGCTGGTTATGGCTGGTTCATGGGGCGCAATAGCATTAAACAAAAAGATCAAACAGCTAAACAAGACTTATCAATTAAATATTCTAAAGGGCTTAATTATTTACTATCAAATCAACAAGATAAAGCGATAGATCATCTTATTGAAGCATTAAAAGTTGAAGATGATACCGTTGAAGCACATTTTGCTATGGCAAATTTGTTTAGGCGTCGCGGAGAACTTGATCGAGCGTTAAAGGTACATGAACATTTGGTACGTCATGCTAGTTTACCCACTAAAGATAAACAGCAAGCTATCTTTGAGTTAGGCAAAGATTTTCTTTCTGCGGGTTTGTATGATAGAGCCGAAAAAATGTTCAATAAATCATTAAAATCTAAACTTTATGGTACAAAATCGTTAACGTATTTGATGCAAATTTATCAATCTACCAAAGATTGGTATCAAGGCATTGGCTTGAAAAAAACGATAGTAAAAAGTAAAGATAAAAAATTATTACATATTTTGGCTAATTTCTATTGTGAATTGGCCAGCGAAGCGTTAGCAAAAGATGAATTTATTTCGACATCGCGGTCCGCACCGTCCTCTCCAACACCACCCTGAAAGATCTCATCGA
>CAZVPC010000237.1:0-3329 GCA_964629005.1 uncultured Pseudoalteromonadaceae bacterium
AACCAGTGACCCCCGCCTTGTAAGGGCGGTGCTCTCCCAACTGAGCTAATCGTCCTTCTCTATGAGGGCGTATTATAGGGAGATCAAAAAAGCTGTCAACTGAAAAGCCATTAAAAATACTATTTTTTTCCCTTTTAAGTTCCGTTTGATTTATTTTTCATCAAAGCGTCGATTATGTCGTCTATTGTTTTATAGTAAAGTACGAATAAAACAAACCAAGTTATTATTAAAGCTGTATTAACCTGTATTGCCTGATAAAATAGTGATAATTTTTTTGAGTAATCAAAACATATAATACAAATGTAATCACATTATATGTACTAGAATGAGATTTTTATGACTTTAACAACTCGATTTGCGCCAAGCCCAACTGGTTATCTCCATGTTGGCGGAGCCCGTACTGCTTTATATAGCTGGTTATATGCCAAGAAAAGCGGCGGCGATTTTATTCTTCGTATTGAAGATACTGATTTAGAACGTTCAACCCAAGCCTCTGTTGATGCGATCATGGACGGCATGAATTGGTTAAATCTTGAATGGACACACGGCCCGTATTTTCAAACCGAGCGTTTTGATCGTTATAAAGAAGTTATCGAACAATTATTAGCCAGTGGCAATGCCTATCGTTGTTATTCTACCTCTGAAGAAGTAGAAGCGATGCGAGAAGAGGCACGCGCCAAAGGGGAAAAAGAAAAATATAATGGTTTATGGCGTGAACGCAGTAACTACCCTGCAGATAAACCTTATGTTATTCGTTTTAAAAACCCGCTTGCTGGTGATGTTATTATTAAAGATATGGTGAAAGGCAATATCACTATTAACAATGAAGAGTTAGATGATTTGATCATTGCTCGCAGCGACGGTACACCTACCTACAACTTAACCGTTGTGGTTGATGATATGGATATGAAAGTGACTCATGTAGTGCGTGGTGATGATCATATTAGTAATACCCCTAAACAAATCAATATTTTGGCAGCTTTAGGCGCCAAAATTCCTGAATATGCGCATATTCCAATGATTTTAGGTGATGACGGTAAACGTTTATCTAAACGTCATGGTGCGGTTAGTGTAATGCAATATCGTGATGATGGCTATTTGCCTGAAGCACTACTAAACTATTTAGTGCGTTTAGGCTGGTCTCATGGCGATCAAGAAATATTTTCGCGTGAACAAATGATCGAATTATTTGATCTGAAAGATTGTAATCGTGCACCATCGGGTTTTAATACCGACAAACTAATTTGGGTAAATCAGCATTACATTAAGACCATGGATGCTGAGTATGTTGCGTCACATCTTACATGGCATATGATTGACCAAAATATTGATACAAATAATGGTCCAGCACTTAGCGAAGTGGTAAAAGTACAGGCGGATCGAGTTAAAACGTTAAAAGAAATGGCACAAATAAGTCGTTATTTTTATCAGGATTTTACTGTATTTGATGCTAAAGCAGCGAAAAAACATTTACGTCCGGTAGCAAAAGCAGCGCTTGAATTAGTCAAAGTAAAATTAGCTGAGTTAAGTGATTGGTCGCCAGAGCCTATTCATGCAGTGATTAATGCAACCGCTGAAGAACTTGAAGTCGGCATGGGTAAAGTAGGTATGCCATTACGTGTAGCAGCAACAGGCGCAGGTAATTCGCCCGCTTTAGATATTACTTTAGCATTAATAAGCAAAGAAAAAGTGTTAGCACGTATCGATTTAGCATTAGCATTTATTAGCGAACGCGAAGCACAAGCGTAAATACTAACACACAACGTAGGCGTGACTTTAGTCGCGCTAATAAACTAATTTATAGGAAAACCTTTGCAATTTATTGATTTAGATTTAGATAAACGCTTACTTGCCACCATTGAACATTTAGGTTTTGATAAACCTACCGATATTCAACAACAAGCAATACCTGCAGCATTAGTGGGCAATGATTTAATTGCTTCATCTAAAACTGGCTCGGGTAAAACCTTAGCTTTTTTATTGCCAGCAATGCAGCGTTTACTGAATAATCGCGCCTTAAGTAAACGCGATCCACGCGTGGTTATTTTAACGCCGACCCGTGAACTAGCCAAACAAGTGTTTGGACAATTGCGTTTATTGGCAGCTAATACGCAATTTAAATCAGTATTAATATTGGGTGGTGAAAATTTTAATGATCAAGCAAAAACACTCGCCAAAGATCCACATTTTGTCGTCGCTACGCCAGGGCGATTAGCCGATCATCTAACTCATCGCCACCTCTATTTGCAAGGCTTAGAGCTACTTATTTTAGATGAAGCCGATCGTATGCTCGATTTGGGTTTTGCTAAACAATTGGATCAAATAAATAAAGCAGCCGATCATCGTAAACGACAAACCTTAATGTTTTCGGCTACCCTAGATCATGCACAAGTAAATGAATTTGCTAGTGAATTACTAAATAAACCTAAACGCGTGGCAATTGGTCATGCCCATAGTGAACATAAAGACATTAATAAACGTTTTTATTTTGCTGATAATCTTGAGCATAAAGAAAAGTTATTAATACACTTTTTGCAAAGCGAAAAACATCAACAAGTGATTGTTTTTACTGCCACTCGTAGCGATACTGAACGCCTTGCACAGTTGTTAAATGAGAAATTATCTGCGCAAGGTTTCAGCACGGCTGCGTTAAGCGGTGAATTAATGCAAAACCAACGTAATCAAATTATGGAAAGCTTTACTAAAGGCCAAGAAAAAATATTAATAACTACCGATCTAGCTTCGCGCGGTCTAGATTTACTGAATGTATCACACGTCATTAATTTTGATATGCCTAAACATACTGAAGAATTTATTCATCGTATCGGTCGTACTGGGCGAGCAGGCGCAAGTGGTGAAGCTATTTCGTTAGTCGGGCCTAAAGACTGGTTAAGTTTTAAAAATGTTGAAGCTTTCTTACAGCAAAAAATTAGTTTTGTCACGGTTGAAGGTTTAAGAGCCAAATTTAGTGGTATTAAAAAGAAAAAGCCAATTAAAGCTAAAAAAATCACCAACAAAATGATTGTCACCAAAAAAACAGAAAAAAAACCTAAAAAACAAATAAAGCAAAGTGTTAAATTTATTAATGATAGTGCTGGCGATATGCCAGTGATGCGACGAAAAAATAAATTAGCCCCGCAAGATATTGAAAAAAATGAGCAAGAGCAAGGCTAAGCCGATGAAAAATAGAGGCAGTTGTTTATGTGGGAAAATCACCTTTGCGGTTGAGCATTTTTTACCGCAAATAGGTCATTGTCATTGTAAAATGTGTCAAAAATTTCATGGTGCCGCTTTTTCTACTTTTGCTGAGGTTAAATTAGCTAATTTGC
>CAZVPC010000238.1:0-3316 GCA_964629005.1 uncultured Pseudoalteromonadaceae bacterium
TTGAGATGTAGTCCCGTCGCAGTATTCATCGGATTAATATCATATGCTGGAGAGAGTACCCAGCCTTGCTCTTGGTAAATAAACCCGTGGTTTCTTAAGTGATCATCACAATTAGATACGGCAATGTTGAAAAGTATACGTCGCCATAATTGTGCTAAATCATCCTGTGTATTTGCGCCTTTCTCGGTAAGGAATTCTGCCAACTCAAGGTAGCTAGCGTTATCTTCACCATCAAAATATTCAAGCTGGGTCATCGCAGAAGAAAAGTGTAAACGACCCGTTGGCGTACGATCGAACCGTTTAGTTAAAAAGGTGTGGTGTTCACTATTCAATTGATGTATTTGGCATGGAGCCATATTAATCCCAGCATTTAAGGCTAAACAGTAGGTAATATATTCCCAAGCACCGATATCATAATCATCATGTTTACTTGGGAATTTCGCCAACCACAGCTCACCATTCTCATCTACAACGCATGATTTGGGTCTAGCACCACCTAAAGAAGAACCTGGCGACATGAGCATATTTAGCCATTTACGGTATTCAGGATCATCTAAATCTAGATTGCTCTCAACTTGTTGTGCGGCATATTCTAGCTCTTTGAGAGAAGCTATAGGTGGAGCAGCCAATTCTTTATTGTTATCTAAAAAATCACCTTCATTATCTTTTTTAAAACGTAGTGCACCCATACGATACATATCATGAACACCGAGCAGGTAATCTAATTCACTTAAGGGGCGTGGTTTTCTTTTTTCATCTCTCGCTAAAACTGCTTCTCGGCGCTGCATTAATATGCGCCCCCAACGATCAGGGCAAGAATCTAGGAAAACACGGAAGTTGCTATCATTGCCTGTGTATTGTTCACCAGCGTATAATTGTAATTCCGGATCAATTTGCTGTGCAATACCAGATGCTAGCCAATTATCGTCATAGGAGAAACTAAAGCTTTCCTTATTTCGAATGATTGATGCTCTTAAAGTACCTAAGCGAGTTGAACCTTTAAGCGCTTCCCAATCTGCAAACACTAAAACTTGAGTGCTCATCTATTTGTACTCTTTTTACTCGTTAATAAGTTTATATCTTGTAATTTTCTACCTAATTCATCGTCTTTTGCTATATTTAACAAGTCGTCCGCCAATCCTAAGACACTAAGTACAACTAAGTAGTGTCCGATTGAAACACCAGAATCACCTTTCTCAATATTTCTTAACGTAAGGCGAGATAGTCCCGTTCGTTCAGAAACAAGAACTTGAGTTAACTTTCTTCTTTTTCGTGCTAACTTTATGTTCTCACCAAGTGCTAATAATATTTTTTTGTTTTTTGGAAAAATCACAGCGCTTCTTTTATTGGTCACTTTGCTTTGCATACTATACTTATCTTTTATCACGATAATGGTAAGTATAGTGCTCATCGTCTTACTCGTCAATGATGGTGTTAAAAAAGAACGCTATACTTTCCATTATTGCAGTTTTTGGGCGGTATATAATCCAAAATATAGTTTTTATTATTGTTTAAGGTGTTTTTTGGAGGAATATTGGGATATTAATAAGAGCTATAAGCATGACGCAAACAGTTTAGTGTAATTGTGAATGCTGTTATTTGGTTCTAGTTGCTAATTCAGATGTAAGCTATTGATCTCAAATGACTGGTACTGCTATTATTTTTAAATCAATAGAACAGAGATGGTGTAAGTTGCTGTATCTATGTCGTTTAACCTATTAAGGTGGCCATTATTGAAGAGCTGTACTTTAGGGGGTGAGAGTCTTTTCGTCGTTAGGTTCAATAAAACCAAATCGGGTGAGTTGGTTGCGACCGTTATGTTTTGATTGATACATGGCGTGATCGGCATCGGCTATGAGTTTTTCTAAATTATAACCAGATATTATGTTAGAGGTGACGCCAAAACTTGCGGTAATATTGAAATTGAAGCCCGATTGTTCAGTCACAATTGAGGCAATTAATTTTCGGCAGTGTTCAGAGAGTTTTTCGGTGGTAGCAAGCGTACAACTAGGCAACAGAATACAAAACTCTTCGCCTCCTAAACGAGCAAAAATATCATTTTTTCTGACTGCCAGTTGGCACGATTGTACCACTTTTTTTAACACCCAATCACCACAAGCATGACCAAACCGATCATTAATGCTTTTAAAATCGTCTAAATCAAATAACACACAGCTAATTGGTTGTTTTGTGTTTTTGCAATGTTGTAAGGCGCTGTTGGCTATTTGCATAAAATGGCCACGGTTGAATATGCCTGTTAGCGCATCGTACTCGGCCAATTGCTTTAATTTTTTTTGCGTAAACCAAGTTTTATAACTCCAAAAAAATAACAAAGTTGAAATAGTCAGCAATATTGCGATAAATAAGCGGTTGTTCTCGGCGTTAGTTTCGTCTAACTGTTGTTGTATGCGTAACAAGGTGTTTTGTTCATCTAATAAGTTTATTTTGCTTTTTTGCTGCAAGGCTTGATGCTCGGCCAGTTGAAAAGCAAAAGCTTTGGTTTGCACTTCATCGCTATAAACGCGATCTGCTTGTGTGTATTTTTTGTGATAATCAAGTGCTTTTTTAAAGAGTCCTTTTTTTTGATTAAGGGCAAACAATAAATAATAAGCGCGTACAGTTTGTTTAGAGGTTTTTAATCGTTTTGCGTGTAGTAGGGCCTGAAAAGCATATTGTTCAGTTTTAACTAAATTATTTTTTATAAAATAAATTTTTGCAAGAATAACATTAGTTTCGGCATTCAATAACGGGTAATCGGCATTTTTTATTTCTTGATAATGACTTAATAGTAACGTTAAGGCCTTGTCGGTTTCGTTGTCATCAATATATAAATGAGCAAGATAGTTACGGATAAAGTTAGTCATTACCGCTTCACCCGCTTGTTGACACACTTTTATACCTTGTTGAATTATGGGGTCAAAGGGCAAAATTTGCTGTAGTTTAAATTTTGCTTCTATTATTTGCACATGAGCCACACAATAATTCCGCCCTTGGCTACTTTCTTTTTTTAGTTGATTGGCATATTCAAGCCCTAGTTGGTATTGACCCAACTGATTATAAAACAAGGAAATCACTAATAAGCCTAATTGGCGATTTTTGTTGTTTTTTATTGCAGGTAGTAGCCGTAATATTGTTGATAATTGCGCTAAACCTTCGCTCCAATTTTGTGCAACCGCCAAAGTATTTATTAGCGTTAAACGCGCCCTAAATTTAAGTTTTGGTATGGGGTTGTCGGCAATAAGCACTTTTAAATGGATAAGCGCTTGGGTAATGTTGCCTTGAAAAATCAATTGATAAGCATTTAAATAATCTAAAT
>CAZVPC010000239.1:0-3301 GCA_964629005.1 uncultured Pseudoalteromonadaceae bacterium
AAGCAACATCGGCAGTTTCTATCGCGGTATCTGTACCCATGGCTCCCATGGCAAAGCCAATATCAGCTTGTGCTAATGCGGGCGCATCATTAATACCATCACCTACCATGCCAACCGTACCTTCAACAGACAAGTTTTTAACTATATTAAGTTTGTCTTCAGGCAACTGTTCACCTTGTGCTTGATCTATACCGGCTTGTTTGGCAATTGTTTGCGCGGTAAATTGATTATCACCCGTTAACATGATGGTTTTTACACCTAAGCGATGCAATTGAGCAATAGCGCGACGACTACTTTCTTTAATGGTGTCAGCTACTGCAAATAAAGCCAGTACTTGTGCTTTGCTGATTAAGATAACAACCGTTTTGCCTTGCTGTTCAAGTGTGGTAATTTTATCTTCAACGGATTGATTGTGGTAACCGATTTCTTTGAGTAGGCGTTGATTCGCTAAGGTATAAACTTCACCATTAATTTTTCCGCGTACACCTTTACCGAGCAGCGCTTCAAATTCAGTCACGTTTTTGAAGGTTATTTCATCGCTTGTTGCACGTTGAACAATGGCTTGTGACACCGGATGATCAGATCGGGCGGCAAGGCTAGCGGCTAAACAGTGATATTCATTTATTTCCTCTTTTTCAATACTTTTAATGGCAATAAAATCAGTTTGTTTGGGTTTTCCATAGGTAATAGTGCCGGTTTTATCTAAGGCTAACCAAGTAATGTTTCGACCTTGTTCTAAATAAACACCGCCTTTAATTAAAATACCTTTGCGCGCAGCGGCCGCAAGGCCACTAACAATAGTGACAGGCGTTGAAATAACCAAAGCACACGGACAGGCGATAACGAGTATAACCAATGCTTTATATATCCATTCGAACCAATCACCGTGGTTAAATAATGGTATGATAACGGCAACAGCCAAGGCAATAATAAACACCATAGGGGTGTATATTCGGGCAAATTTATCAACAAAACGTTGTGTGGGGGCTTTTGCGCCCTGTGCTTGCTCTACGGCGTGAATTATACGGGCAACGGTAGTGTTTTTAGCCGTTGCCGTTACTTTATATTCAAATGAACCGGATTGATTAATGGTACCGGCAAATATTTGATCACCAACAGATTTATCAATAGGAAGGCTCTCTCCCGTGATCGGTGCTTGATCAATGCTTGAGCGCCCTGAAATTATTTCGCCATCTAAACCAATACGTTCACCAGGGCTAACCCGCACAACACTGTTTATAAGCACTGATTTTGCTGGTGCTTTTAACCAACTGCCATCAGTTTGTTGAACATTAACGGTATCCGGTGTTAGCTGTAGTAGCCCTGTAATCGCATTTCGTGCGCGATCAAGTGATTTGGCCTCCAATAATTCTGAAATAGTAAATAACACCATCACCATTGCCGCTTCTGGCCATTGTCCAATGAATAATGCTCCGGTTACCGCCACACTCATTAAAGCATTAATATTAAGATCACCATGACGAATAGCTAACCAACCTTTTTTAAAGGTATTAGTACCACTGCTAGCTACAGCTAAAATGGCAAATACTGCGGATAGCCAATTAGCTCCGCCTAGCCAATTTACCGCTTCGGAGCTAATGGCGAATAAACCTGCTAATGCTAACGGCCACCAAGTAGTATTTTTAGCTATCTGTAGCGTAGGTTGCTCGTTATCATCATCAATGATTTCAGCATTAAAGCCCAGTGATTGAATTGCGTTAATAATTACGGGTAAAGTTTCAGGATGATGTTGTACGGTTAAAATACGTTGTAATAAATTAAATTCTAACGAAATGACTGCCGATATTTTTTGAAATTTTTTGCGGATCAGCGCTTCTTCTGTTGGGCAATCCATTTCTAGTATGCGTAATTGAGAGATGTCGTTGTGTGGATCAACGGACATATCTATGCTCGTTTCAGCAGCGGCTATTGCTGGGCTCGTCAGTTTTATGCTTGAACAGGAACCACAGCAAGGTGAGCTGGCTATGTTGTTTGTTTTTTCGGTCATAACATATTTCACAGTAATTCATTCTCTATTGATCAATTAAACACCCTGTAGTAACTTTAAGGTCAAGGAGAACATGAATAAAAGTGAGAATTTAATGAAAATTGGTGAATTGGCAAAAGTAAGCAAATGTAGTACTGAAACGATCCGTTATTATGAAAAAGCGGGGTTGCTGCCTATGCCCGCAAGAACAGCAAACAATTATCGACAGTACAGCAAATTACATGTGGAGCGCTTAGGTTTTATCCGTAATTGCCGTACGCTAGCCATGAGTCATGATGAAATTCGTATTTTGCTGATGATGATGGATAAACCACCAGAAAATTGTGGACGTGTAAATACTTTGCTTGATGAACACATTAATCATGTTGATATGCGCTTAGCTGAATTAATGCAGCTAAAACAGCAATTAGGTCAGTTACAGCAACAGTGTCAAACGGCTGATGCTATTGATCATTGCGGTATTTTGCAGGGCTTACAAACGATGAAAAACGAAGCTAAAGAGGTGAGTTATTCACATTTAAAATAATTATTTTAAATACTTAACTGCCATGTTTTTATCGCCTGATAATTGACACCATGCTCACTAGTAATAGATTGATACAAGCTAAAACTATTGACTGTAAATGGCAGCTTTATCGCGAAAGGGACACTTACTTGCATTGCTTTTCGGTAAATACTTAAATGGGGAAGATAAGGTCTATCTTCTTGAAATAATCCAAGAGTTTTAGACTCAGCACTTAAACTATCTGCAAGTAGAGCCAGCCAGTTCGGACAATTTTTCAAACCCAAATAAAGCACTTTGGGTTTTTTAAATAAGCCACAGTGGTCTAATAACAGCTCTGTTTCATTGTTTAGCGTAATTTGCGGTTTAAATTCATTGGCTGTGGTGATCAACAAATTTTGTTGAGACTGGTTAACATTGCCTAAAAAACATAAGGTAATATGAAAATTTTGTGGATTAATGGCATTATAAGGTCGGGGTAATTGTTGATCACGCCAGTTAGCTATTAATTGTTTGTCGTGGGCTGAAATGTCTAAAGCAAAAAACAAACGTTTCATTATATGCTCCCTGTGCTTTGTTTTACTAGATTGAGTTTATTATATTTGCTTTATTAGATCTTGACCTGCGTCAGGATGGTCATACGCCGTCATGCTGAATTTATTTCAGTATCTCTATTTTAATCGTTTTATTTCTCGGCCAATTTAGCAAAATATTCTTTTGCTGCTTGCTTTACTTTTGGTGCTAAAATCAAGCTAGAGATCATGGTTGGTATCGCCATGGTGGCATACATA
>CAZVPC010000240.1:0-3291 GCA_964629005.1 uncultured Pseudoalteromonadaceae bacterium
ATGGTTTTCCTGCTATCACCAGTTTTTTAGGTTTTGTGCGAGCTTTATCAAGAAAGCTACAAAAATCACATGGTATTACTTTAGATGGTTGTGCTGTTGTTGCCCATCAACATCAATTGCTAACTTATAAAACAGATAAATACAGCGACGCTTATTTTAGTCAAACAAAAAATCCCGCAGCAGGTCAGTATCAACAAAAAAATATAGGGTCAACACCACCTGTAATTGAAGAAGGAAAAATGCATTTAACGGTATCTTTACTTATTGAATGCCAAGGCTTTAGTGGTACGGATGATGATAAACGTAATTTAGAGCAGTATATAAAAAACCTTTGTTTTACTCATCGTTTATCTGGTGGCGTTATTACTGATATTAAAGAGGTCATTTACGAAAACATTCAAAACGACAAAGCATTTTATCAATGTCGCCGCCGTTTGCTACCAGGCTTTATTTTAATGGATAAAAGCCATTACTTAACCGAACACTTATCTGAACTTCAACAAGAAAATGCTAATGCAGAAATGATTGATGCGTGGCTTGATTTTTGTTCCATAAAATATCAATCGGAAGCACAGCTTGAAGAAGGTGAAGAGTTATCGAGTAAAACCAAAGCGAGTTGGAACTATATTGAAAAACCAAACTCTGGTTATTTGGTTCCCATTACAACTGGCTATCAAGCTATTTCAGATGTTTATTATCCCAAAGACAAAGAAGGTGTAGTAAGTACAGTAAAAAATGCACGAGATAATAAAACACCTTTTTGTTTTACAGAAGCGATTTATGGGATAGGTGAATGGTTAAGCCCTCACCGTTTAACAAATTTTGAAAGTGCTATATGGCGTTATCATTATGAAGAGGAGCGTTATTATTTATGTAAACAAGAACAAGCCAATAACAACGATGATTTAGAGCAACCTAACGATATTGATGAATTATTTTTTGAAGACTAAGGAGAAGGACTATGACTAAAGAAGAAACTAAATTTGAAACACCAACTATTTTATCTTTTGAAGCAAAATTACTTTGTTCAGATGCCGTGATGCATTCAGGTAATTGGCAAGATATAGATAATATTGATAAATGGAATCCACTAAAAATAGAAGAAAAGCCAGTAAGAGGTACCAAATCTCACTGGCAAGCAGGTGGCAGTGAAGATCATAAAGATCATGCTAAATTTTTGCAGGATATTGCAGAAGCAAATCCGCAGACAGTAGATAATGCAGCTTTGCCATTTGATGCTGATACTTTGAAAGTCAGCTGGACATTAAGAGTCTTAGGTAGCTTAGCACAATCATCGGCATGTAATAACCCAAAATATGATGAAAAATTAAGTGCGCTAATTAAAGAGTATAGCGAAAATTATCAGTTTGATGAGCTTGCTAAACGCTACGCTATCAATATTGCTAATGGCCGTTTCTTATGGCGTAACCGTATTGGCGCAGAAGAAGTTAAAATTTTAGTCTACCTTGAGGGCGAAAAAGATCCTCTTGAGTTTAGTGCTTATGACTTTAAATTATTTAATCTTGATAGTAATGATGAAGATGTTAACAAGTTATTGAGTGTGATTAAGCAAGGGCTTGGTGATAATACAGGTGAAAAATTCACTTTTATCAAAATTGTAGCTTTTTCAAAATTAGGTAATGGTCAACAAGTTTATCCGTCACAAGATATGAATATGGAAAAAAGTAAAAAGGGTAAAGTTTTATATAAATTAAATGCTGCTACTGATAACGAAATCGCAGCTATGCACTCACAAAAAATAGGTAATGCTATTCGTACAATTGATAACTGGCATTCTCAGGCAAATAAATCGGGTCCAATTGCAATTGAACCTTATGGCTCTGTAACTGTTAGGGGGCAAGCGTACCGACCATTAAATAATGGTTCATTTTATAAAGTGCTTGAAAATTGGATGAATGATAAAGAAACAACTGATTCAGAAAAGCATTATATGATAGCTACACTAATTCGAGGTGGAGTATTTAGCGGTGAAAAGAAAGATTCAAAGAAAAAGAAATAGAGGATAGGGCTTATGAAATACTACCTAGACATAACCCTACTGTCAGATGCAGAAGTTTCTCTTAATTTTTTATGGGAAAAAGCTTATCAACAAGTGCATCTGGCATTGGTTGAAAATGGTTTTGAGTCAGATGAAGTAATCAAAAGGAAAAATGGAAAGGAAGAGCAACTTAAAAAATCTCATATTGCAATTTCCTTTCCTGATTATAAAAGCAAGGATTTTCCTTTAGGAAATAGATTGCGCTTATTTGCACAATCCGAAGAACAGTTGCAGAAGCTGCTTGATATTGACAAGTGGTTTAATGGTTTGGCTGATTATATCGAGTGGCCATTGCGTGTTAAAAAAGTCCCAGAATCGGCAACCTTTGTGCGATTTAAACGTGTCCAACTTCATACTAATGTTGAGCGTTTAGCTCGCAGGCGAGCAATGCGCAATGAAGAGTCTTTTGAACAGGCTATGAAGCATTTTGAAGGGTTCGAAGATCAAGAAAGTAATTTCCCTTTTGTTTATATGACCAGCTTATCCACGAGCAAAGCTACTGTGCCTTCATCTCGAAATAAATTCCGACTATTTATTAAAAAAGAGGATGTGCAGCAAGCGCAGTCTGGTTCGTTTACTTGTTATGGGCTAAGCAGTCGTGAGTCAGGAAAACAGGCCACAGTCCCATGGTTTAAATAACGATGCGTCGTTCATTTTTTGAGCATTGCAAAGTATAAGTGCAAACAGAAAGTATGATGGGGAGCTAACTTGGGAAATAACAATGAACAAGCAGATAATAGTGAACCAGCAACGCCCAAAGGGGAAGTGTTGGTTTATCAGGCCGAAGATGGACAAATCAAGGTCGATGTCTGGTTGGAGGATGAAACAGTTTGGCTGAGCCAGCAACTGATGGCTGAGTTGTTTCAGACAACTCAGCAAAATATCAGCCTGCATATTCGGAATGTCATTGATGAGGGCGAACTTGCACAGGAGGCAACTCACAAGAAATGCTTGTCGGTTCGCAGGGAGGGAAACCGAGATGTTCGTCGTGAGTTGGATTACTACAATTTGGATATGATTATTTCAGTCGGTTATCGGGTGAAGAGTGCTGTTGCTACACGCTTCCGAATCTGGGCGGCGCATGATCATACGGCAGCAGAAATCATTTATGTACGGGCTGATGCCAGTCAAGCTAATATGGGCATCACCAATTATACGGGGAATAAACTGCTAAAACGCGATGTTGAAATAGCCAAAAACTATCTGAATGAAGATGAACTGAATGTGCTGAA
>CAZVPC010000241.1:0-3272 GCA_964629005.1 uncultured Pseudoalteromonadaceae bacterium
AACGCATCATCTTTCACGCATTGCAGGCGCGTTGGTAGTAGCGCTTGGTATATCTACATCGGCAATGGCAGTAGAAACCACATCAAGCATGTCGGGTAAAATAATTACGCCAGCAGGAACTCCCGCAACGCATACTAAAATAATAATTACTCATATCCCTACCGGCACGGTTAAAACAATAGAAACCAATGCCACAGGTAACTACAACTTACGCGGTTTGCGTGTTGGTGGACCTTATAAAGTTGTGGTAGATTCAGATCAGTTTAAAGATCAACGATTTGGTAATATCTTTTTAGAAGTAGGTCAGCCTTATCGCTTATCGGTTAATTTAAAACCAAATAATATTGAAAAAATAGAAGTGACAGGGAGTCGCATTGTTGGTTTTACTAACTCAGGTACAACGGGTGTTTGGGGAACTGATGATATTCTTAATGCTGCGGGTGGTAACCGTGATCTTAAAGATGTATTACGTTCTAATCCGTTAGTTACCGTTGAGTCTGATGGTGACTCTTCAATGTCTATTGCGGGTTCTAACCCACGATATAATAGTTTTACGGTTGATGGGGTGAAACAAAACGATGATTTTGGCTTGAACGGTAATGGCTATCCCACGCAACGGTCACCTATCTCCATTGATGCAATAGAACAAGTGAGTGTTGAAACTGCGCCTTATTCGGTTAGAAATGGTGGTTTTTCTGGTGGTCAAATTAATGCGGTAACCAAATCGGGTACTAATGAATTTTCAGGTTCATTGTATTTTGATAAAACCTCAGATGCTTGGGCAGGTACTCCTAAAACACCTGATGGTAAAAATATCGCTTTAGACTTTAGTTCAACTGATTACGCGGCAACGTTAGGTGGCCCAGTGATCAAGGATAAGTTGTTTTTCTTCGCGTCGTATGAAAAGTTCGACAAACCCACGCAAATAGAATGGGGTCCTGATGGATCTGCAGCACCTAATTCGACTGATATTACTCAGGCAGATTATCAACAAGTACTTGATATTGCTCAGTCTGTTTATGGGATTGATGCAGGAACATGGAATAAACAACCGCAATTAACTGATGAAAAAATATTATTAAAACTCGATTGGAATATTAATGACGATCATCGTGCCGCCTTTACCTATCAAAATACCGATGGTAATGTTACACGCAATATGACTTCAAGTAACCGTGAGTTACGTTTATCAAGTCATTGGTATAATAAGAAAGAGACCTTAGAGAGTATGGCAGCGAATATTTATTCATCTTGGTCAGATGATTTTACTACGGAAATAAAAGTTGCCTATAAAAAAGTTAAAACGCAACAAAATCCTGCTACTAAAGCGTTCGGTGATATCACTGTGCGTGCCGGCAGTGGTGATATTGCCTTTGGCCCAGATAAATACCGCCATGGTAATGCGTTAAGCAATGACACCTTGTCGATGCGTTTTTTGGGTGAGTATTTGTATAATGATCACCAAATTGCCTTTGGCGCTGAATATGAGTCAATTGATGTTACCAATTTATTTGCGCCTGATTCATTAGGGCGTTGGACATTTGATAGTATTGCTGATTTTCAAAATCGCCAAGCAGCAAGTTTAGATTATGCCAATGCTTATACCAATAATGTTAGTGATGCTGAAGCGAAATTTACCTTCGCTACCACGACATTATTTTTAGAAGATTCATATTATGTGACTGATGACTTTTTATTGAGCGCGGGTTTACGTTATGAGGTAATTTCTTCAAATGATGAGCCAAGTAAAAATGCAAATTTTGAACAACGTTATGGTTTTTCAAACTCAGTAAATTTAGATGGTGTAACCATTTTATTACCACGTATTAGCTTTAACTGGGATTATAGTGACGATTTAGTGATCCGAGGTGGTGTTGGTCGCTTTAGTGGTGGTCGTCCTAATGTTTGGTTATCTAACTCTTATTCTAATGATGGTATTACTTATGTTAAAGCGAGGAACACCGATAACTTTTTAAGCGATGCTGACATTAAAGGTGTGCCACAAGGCGTATTAGCAAGTATGGGGCCTGGTGATGGTAATGTGAATGTTACCGATCCTAATTTTGAAGTTCCGTCTGATTGGCGTACTAGTGTTGCTTTTGATTATACCTTTGCAATACCGAGTTTAGGTGATGATTGGCAATGGTCTGCAGAATATTTATACATTAAAAAAGAGAATGATGTGTTTTGGAAAGATCTAACGCGTGAAGTGGCAGGTCAAACCGCAGCGGGTCAAAATATTTATCGTGCCGTGGATAAACTCACTGGTGAAACCACACAACGTTACGACTTAATGTTAACCAATGCGAATAGAAATGGTCGCAGCAAAATATTTACCACCAGTTTAAGTAAATATTTTGATAGCGGCTTAGCATTTAATATTTCCTATACCAATCAAGATATAACTGAAGGAACACCGGGTACCTCATCAACAGCGACGTCGAATTTCCGCTATCCTTATACTACCGATCGCAATCGTGCAGAAGTTGGTAGAGCCGCTTATGAAATTGAACATAGTCTTAAATTAAATATTGATTATACGGTTGAGTTTGTCGAAAATTATGCCACTAAATTTAATTTATTCTTTGAACGCCGTACCGGACGTCCAATTAGTTGGGTGTTAGGATCATATAAAGATAATGATTTGGGTGATCAAACTACATTTGATGATGCTGACTCTTATTTGCCTTATATTCCAACTGGTGCTAATGATCCTGCTGTCGTGTTAAAAAATATGACTTGGGATGAATTTTCAGCCAACTTAAACCAAGCTGGTTTAGCAGGTTATGGCGGCGGCTTTGTACCCAAAGGTGCAGGTAGAGCGCCTTGGATCAGCACCATGGATTTAACCATTACACAAGAGTTACCGGGCTTTTTACCAGGTCATAAAGGTGAAGTATTTTTCAACATCCGTAATTTGTTGAATTTACTTGATAGTTCTGCTGGTAAGTCGCTTCGTAATCGTTTTGGCACTAAGATTTTGACCGATTATGATATAGATTCAGAAGGTCGTTATGTTTACTCAGTACCTTTTGGTGGCTTTGACGGTAGAACATGGGATACATTTGATTCAACTCGATCTACTTGGAGCATTAAAATGGGTGTAAGGTATAAATTTTAATCTTCTTCGGATTTAATTAAAATTATAGGCTTTGTTGTCCTTAACTGTTGTTCAGTAATTGTTGTTCAGTAATTGTTGTTCTGTAACTGTTGTTCAGTAACTAATGGTTTGTGTAAAACCGTTGTAGTTGGGCTTTAGCCCATCAACATTG
>CAZVPC010000242.1:0-3186 GCA_964629005.1 uncultured Pseudoalteromonadaceae bacterium
CATCGTTACTTGCCGAGCTTTCTTTTATTTCACGCGCAACTTTATTACCATTAAGATCAATAATATTAACATCAAAACGAGTCACTTCGGCAACGTCGCCTTCTTCTAAAAAAGCAAAGCGTCGCGTAACGGGTAATAAAGCCATCATGTCTGAGGCAATAAAATTTTCACCTAAACCATAGCCGATAACTAAAGGGCTGCCAGAACGAGCTACGATAATACGATCACTCTCTTTTGCATCCATAACAACAGTGCCATAAGCACCTTCTAATTGCTGTACTGTTTTTTGCACTGCTGATAATAAATTTTTGCTACTTTTTAGTTCATGATGTACTAAATGAGCGATCACTTCGGTATCTGTTTGTGAAACGAATTTATACCCTAACCCCTGTAAAAAAAGTCGTAATTCATTATGATTTTCGATAATACCATTATGGACAACAGCTATACTGTTATTTGATAAGTGTGGGTGTGCGTTTTCTTCACTAGGTACGCCGTGTGTTGCCCATCGGGTATGAGCAATACCTGTACCACCCGCTAAATGTGCGTTTTGCAAAGCCTCCGCTAATTCTTGAACTTTGCCAACTCGTTTGGCGCTCTTAATCTCATTTTGTTGATCGATAATAGCAACACCTGCTGAATCATAACCCCGATATTCAAGGCGTTTTAAACCCTCTACTAATATATCAACCACATCACGTTGTGCTACTGCACCTACTATTCCACACATTTTAACATCCTTACTTTAATCAAATTTTTACGTGTTATTTTTTAGGCTATAATTAAATTAATACCTTGTTTTTTATTTCTTTTTTTTATTTCTAAGACAAATTACTATCGGTTACTAAGGTGTTTATTGGCTGCCATGAAATATAATGTGATGGTGCTCGCCAATTAAACTGGCTGTTTTATTTAAGTACTAAAGCTTTATATTTTGCCGTTTGTTTTATTTTTGTCATTGATACAGTTAACTGCTTAACTAAATTCACATCAGAATTAATATTTAACGCAATATAGCTATCACGATGGTTTTTGGCGGTAATTGGCTGATAAGCTAATTCATAAGGAATTGAGCTATTATTGATAATAAAATTTTTTACGACGTTAGGATCATTATAAACCAACTCAACATCACCCTTGAGTAATAATCTAAACGCTTGATTTATAGAGGAAACTAGGTATAAATTTTCACCCTCAATAAAGCCCTTTTTAATTAATTCAAAATGACTGTTAGAATTTCTCACCACAGCAGTCTTTTTTTGTTTTGCCTCAAAATCATTTTTTACGAAATTATCAGGTTTGTTTTTTAACGAAATAAATACTCGCGATAATTGACTAACAATACCTAACCAATAAAATTTATTTTCTCTATCTGGGGTTCTTATCATGCTTAATATTAAAGTATTCGAGTTGTTTTTAGCAATATTGTAAGCTCTTGCCCACGGCATAAATTCTACCTTTGCCTCAATTTTACTATCGTTTAATAATAAATTAAGAATTTCTATCGTTGTGCCCTTCAATTGGTTGTTTTCTTTGTATTGCAGTAATTGATGAGGCGCGGTAACAATACGGAGTTTAGTCACGCTTTGACTAAAAGCGGGAAGGTTAGATAACAATGTTAAAAACAATATTATTGATAGTCTTTTCATAGCTATTTACCTTTTAAACTAATTATTTAGTTTTTTTTGGTCGTTGCCAATCACTAATATTGCGCTGTTTACCTCGGCCAACGGCAAGTTCATTTTCAGCAATTTCTTTAACAATAACAGAGCCGGCACCAACCGTCGCCCTTTTACCAATAACAACAGGGGCAACTAACGAACTGTTTGAACCAATAAAGCTGTTATCACCAATAATAGTTTTGAATTTATTTACGCCGTCATAATTGCAGGTAATGGTACCTGCACCTATATTTACCTTGCTACCTATATCGGTATCTCCTAAGTAGGTTAAATGTCCCGCTTTAGAACCTTCACCTAAGTTGGTTTTTTTCATTTCAACAAAGTTGCCAACATGAGAATTTTGTTGCATAACACAACCAGGACGTATGCGCGCAAAAGGGCCAACAGAGCAATTTTCACCAATAGCGCTGTTTTCAATAATGCTATTAGCTTTTATTTCTGTGTTTGCAGCAATTGAGCAGTTTTTTAAACTACAATTTGCGCCTATTTTTACACCATCAGCAAGTTGTACATCGCCTTCAAAAATACAATTAATATCTATAACTACTTCTTGCCCAATACTGATTTTGCCACGAATATCAATTCGATTGGGATCAAATAAACTCGCTCCCGCTAACATTAGTTGCTCTGCTTGACGCAGTTGATAAGCACGTTCAAGCGCGGCGAGTTGCACACGATTATTCGCGCCTTCAACCTCAATTTCTGTTTCTGGGTGGGCGGTAGCTATTTCTTTGCCTTCACGATGACATGCGGCAATAATATCAGTTAGATAATATTCTCCTTGCGCATTATCATTTGAAAGTTCACTTAACCAACGTTTTAAATCACTACCATTAGCCAATAATATTCCGGTATTTGCTTCATTCACTTGTAATTGTTCTGGTGTGGCATCTTTTTGTTCAACAATACCAACAACACTATTTTCGCCATGATGTAACGCTCGGATAATACGTCCATAGCCAGTTGGATTTTTCAAAAAAACAGTGAGCAGTGCCATACCATTTTTAGGTTTTACGGTTATAAGCGCTTGCAATGTTGATATTTTAGTTAGCGGCACATCACCATACAACACTAAAACATTTTCATCATCTTTAATAAAAGGAGATGCTTGATCAACCGCATGCCCTGTACCTAATTGCTCAGTTTGTTTAACAAAGGTTAAGTCTTCGCCTGATATTTTTTGTTGTAATACATCACCACCAAACCCATAAATTAAATAAATATTATCGGCATTTAATGCCCGAGCACCATCAATAACATGTTCAACCATAGGTTTATTGGCAATGGGGTGAAGTACTTTAGGTAGGGATGAGCGCATGCGAGTGCCTTGACCCGCAGCAAGAATAACAACAGAAAGAGACATAACTAACCTAATAATTTATTTTTCACTATTCTAGCTTTCTTTATTCATAATACCAATGCTTTACTAAGGGATTAAATACAATAAAGATCAGGGTAGATTTTTACCGGTTAAACCAACTTCTAAATTTTCAAACCAATCAAG
>CAZVPC010000243.1:0-3184 GCA_964629005.1 uncultured Pseudoalteromonadaceae bacterium
TTAAAGGCGATAGCATGTTTTTTTTGAAAAAAATAGTTCTTATTTTATGCTCTGCAATGTTGATAAGTTGCACTAGTGTTACTATTGATGAAACGCAATTTAAATCGAGTGAACTAAAAACAGGTGAAGCTGTTGTGGTTTTGGGACGACGTAATAGTGGTGAATATGAAACTGAACCAGAATTTATTTCATGTGTTGATAAAGAGATTGCTAAAGGAGAAAGTGGAATTAAGGTTATTCCAGAACAAGAATTTGTTGATAAGTTCTATCCTTGGTTTGAAGCACGTACTGCTCCTGTTCATGTACGAGACTTACAGCGTTTATTAAGTTATAAAAAAGTAGCTGATCAATTTGATAGTTATAAAATACATTATATTATTTGGATAGACGGTAATACAGAAACCATACGCAGTAGTGGTGGAATTAGTTGTGCGGTATCGGTAGGTTTTGCGGGCTGTTTTGGTTTTGGAACTTGGGATAAAAAAGCTGAATATGAAGCCACTATTTGGAATTACAAAACTAAACAGTTAATTGGTAAGGTGAGTAGTCAGGCTGATGGTACCTCTTATATGCCAGCGGTTATTATTCCTATACCTATTATTGCTCCCGTGCAAACTGATGCTTGCAAAGCGATGGCAGAGCAATTAAAAGGTTTTTTCCAAGCGAATAAGTCTTAATTTCACCAGCCTATGCAGTTTACTTAGGAGGTGATAGAAAATCTGTCATGCGGAACTTGTTTCAGTATTTTTTGATCGTAGATCCTGAAAACAAACGGAATGACACATCCCTTGTAGTCACTAAAGTAAGCAGCATAGACATATAGTAGAAGGAATATAAGGTGAAACTTTATAAAGCGGTACTTTTTTTTATTTTACTGGGCACTCAATTTTTACTCTCGTCCTGTTCAATTAATCCAGCCACAGGTACGCCTGATCTGGTTTTTATGTCAGAAAGTGAAGAAATAGCAAAAGGTAAAGAACTCAACGATAAATTGATCAAATCCACGCCGTTATATCAAGACAAGCAATTACTCGCTTATATTGATAAAGTGGGTCAAAAAGTAGCAAAACATAGCGATCGTCCGGGACTAACCTATCATTTTAATATTATTGACTCGCCCGACATTAATGCCTTTGCTTTGCCCGGTGGTTATATTTATGTGAACCGAGGTTTATTAGCCTATTTATCCAGTGAAGCCCAACTGGCGGCAGTATTAGCTCATGAAATTGGTCATGTTGCTGCTCGACACGTTGTTCGACAGGATGTTGCTCGTAAAGGGGCTAGTGTTTTATCCGTTTTATCTGTGTTAACTACAGGAAGCTTTGTGGTTGGTGATGCGGCTAGTTTATGGAGTACTGCGGCGGTGCAAGGTTATGGTCGAGAAATGGAGCTTGAAGCCGACAGTTTAGGCGCACAATATTTATATAATAGTAATTATTCTCCTAATGCGATGGTAGAAACCATCTCGATATTAAAAAACCAAGAACAGTTTTCTCGTTATCGAGCCAAAGAAGAAGGCAAAAAGCCAGTAAGTTATCATGGTGTCTTTGCAACACATCCAAGAAATGACGTGCGTTTAAAAGAAGTGATCGCTAAAGCGGGTAAGCTCTCTCAAAAAGCTAATTATGTGGCTAATGAACAGCAATATCGACAACATACCGAAGGTTTAGTTTATGGCATCGATTTTGATGTTGCTCCGAGAAGAAAACCAGTCGAGAAAAATCGCTATATTCATAGAAAACTTGGATTTTCTATACTTTTTCCTAAGCATTGGCAGATCAAAAAAACTCGACAAGCCATTATTGGTAAGCCTGATGATGATTCTGCGCAATTAAGCTTAAATGTTGCCATGCGGGTTAGAGGTATGTCTCCAGGAGATTATTTACGTAAGGTGAGTAATGTAAAAATGTTATCCCAGTCGGAAGATTTTTCTCAAAATGGTTTAATTGGTCATACGGGAATACTGTTAGCTAAAAAGGAGGGCAAAGAAAACCAACGTATTGCGGTAATATACCAAGGAAGTAAAGCCTATTTATTGCGAGGTAGCGTTACTAAACCTAAAAAAAATATTGATTACGATGCTTTATTTTTAGCAAGTATTCATAGTTTTCGTCCTGAGCGTATTCAACGCAGAAAACCAAAATCAAAAAGAATTCATTATGTTAAAGCGAACAGTCGCACTAATATGAAACTGTTAGCAAAACAGTTAAATATAGGCCTTTATGCGGAGCAACAATTACGGCTAATTAACGGTTTATATCCGCGAGGAAAACCTAAAGTAGGTCAATGGCTTAAAATAATAAAATAAATTAATTTGTTAAATAGTAAATAAAATCAACCATTTCTCGTTGCGTTTTAATGTTGTTGTTGCCAAAGTCAAGATCTTTACGTTCTGCTTCAATGTTAATGTAGCGAATATGGTGCATTTGCGCATAAACAGATAAAGAACCATCGTCTTCGTCAGGATCACTAGTCACTAAAGGGCTTTGTAAAACCACATTCCAGTGATATTTACGCATTATGTGAAAGTCTTTTGCTTGGGTAACAAAAAATAAATTGTCTTCATCATGGTTTTTATCAACATTAACATCAATTAAATAATTTGCACCGGCGGCTAATTTAGTTTGATAACGTAAAATTGAAACATCGCCGCGACCATGATGATGATCACCAGCAAAACCTTCAGTGTTGTTATGCATTGCTATCCATGTTGACATTTTATTTTTATTCGCTATTTGATTTAACACAAAATGACCTAGTTTTGCTGCGCGGTTAACTGCTTGGTTAAAAAGAGTGCTGTTGCTAGGCAGTGTAGGGTTTAACTTTTGAATTGAAGAAATAATGCCGGCACGAGTAAAAATTCTATTGGGATCAACATAAATATTTTTGTTATTTATATGCATAGTTATATTTCGTGTGCCTTGTTGGCGCATAATAATAAAAGCACCACCGAGTTGCTTTATTTTTTCAACGACGTAAGCATTACCTACTGATTCATTTTCGTGAGGAGCATAGAAAATTTGGCTGTGAACAGTATTAGGATCACCAACTATTTCAAGGTATATGTCATTTTGAGCAGGAAAAAGCATCGCTTGAGATAAAGCAAAAACTAATTTAATCATTGGTTTACTCTTAACCTAAGGCTATAGTGTTATTTTTAAATTATCCTAGATTCATCTGCTGA
>CAZVPC010000244.1:0-3168 GCA_964629005.1 uncultured Pseudoalteromonadaceae bacterium
TTGGCAACTTTTCCTACGTATAAAGTAGATCACCTAATTAATGAAACTGGTATAATGGGGCAGATGCAGGTATTTTGAAGAAGAGAGCACTTTAAAAACGATAATAATATCAATACATTAAAAACGAAAAAATTACTTTATAAAAACTTTGCAAATCGCGTTTAAGGCTGCTTTAATAGCGGATATGTACGTAGACATGAGCTATATAGAATGGTCTGCACTGGGTATTAAACGTGACATTTAAAGCAGATGAGTGTCAAATTTATGCTGATGATGAAGCAAAAAAATTTATCTACAATCAGACGTAAACTGTTGAATTTAATAAAACACATCTATAAAAAGGTAGTGTTGCAGGTAAAATGCAGCGAGCATGTTAGGCTGCTATATTTAGAGTGAAAATTTTGTTTGCTCAAATAATCAACCAAAACATAAGCCCATCCTGTAATACGACCTAGAATCCATTCTGATCACTACTTTTACTTAGTTGTGATTATTTTTTAAGAATAAACTGGCCGCAAATGACTGAACAAAACTCAGAAAAAAAAACAAGCAATAAAGAAAAAACACTGTTCGCACAACGATTTAGAGGTTATTTCCCCGTCGTTATTGACATTGAAACTGCTGGTTTTAATGCTCAAACCGATGCTTTATTAGAAATAGCCGCTTCAACATTGCTCATCGATAATGACAGCCAACAATTTCAATTAGACGAAACCATTCAGTTTAATGTGGAGCCTTTTGTCGGCGCAAACCTAGAGAAAAAAGCATTAGCATTTACTGGCATTGATCCTACTAACCCCCTTAGAGCAGCGGTTGAGGAAGAAAAAGCACTAAAAGATATTTTTAAACTCGTTAGAAAAAAAATGAAAATTGCGGGTTGCCAACGCGCTATCATTGTTGCCCATAATGCAGCCTTTGATTTAAGTTTTTTAAATGCGGCTATCGCTCGCTGTGCAATAAAACGTAGCCCTTTTCATCCTTTTGTTAGCTTCGACACCACAACCTTGTCAGGTTTAGCACTAGGTCAAACCGTATTAGCAAAAGCTTGTGCAGCAGCAAAAATTGACTTTAATAATGACGAAGCACATTCAGCGTTATATGATACCGAAAAAACTGCCGAATTATTTTGTTACATCGTCAATAAATGGCAACAATTAGGCGGCTGGCCATTAACATTAGATAAGAGTTAGTTAACTATTGTATCCGTAAATACGTAAAAAGCCGCAAGATGCGGCTTTATTGAAAATTTAAACTAGGTTTAAGGTTAGCGATTAAAGATTATCAGCATTATCCGCTAAGTATGAAGCAACGCCTTCAGGCGAAGCCGTCATACCTTGATCGCCTTTATTCCAACCAGCAGGGCAAACTTCACCATGATCTTGATGAAATTGTAAGGCATCAACCATACGTAACATCTCATCGACATTACGACCCAACGGCAGATCATTAACCACTTGATGGCGAACATTACCTTCTTCATCGATCAAAAATGAGCCACGAAAGGCAACGCCAGCATCGGGATGTTCAACATCATAAGCTTTACAAATTTCATGTTTAACATCAGCAACTAAAGTATATTGAACGGGACCAATACCGCCTTCATTTACCGGCGTATTACGCCATGCATTATGAGAAAACTGGGAATCTATAGAAACACCGATCACTTCAACATCTCGGTTTTTGAACTCTTCAATGCGATGATCAAACGCTAATAACTCAGAAGGACAGACAAAAGTAAAATCTAAAGGGTAGAAAAAAACAACGGCTTTTTTACCTTTGATTGCTGCTTTTAGATTGTAACTATCTACAATTTCACCACTACCTAGCACTGCTGCTGCGGTAAAGTCAGGTGCGGGACGACCAACTAATACACTCATTTTATTCTCCATTATTTCAGTAATTAAACTACTTTTTAAAATTTACGGTAAGAAGCTTACTTTTAAAAACTATTTAGCCCACCACAAATATTGTGACAAATATCACCAAATCAAGCTAATGAACTAAAATAATTTTATTCTTCTGAGGTCGCATGCTTTGCTGCCGCTTCTTTTACTAATGTTTGTAATTCACCTTGTTGAAACATTTCTAAAATAATGTCACAACCACCAACAAGTTCACCTTCTACCCATAATTGAGGAAAAGTTGGCCAATCGGCATATTTAGGTAATTCAGCACGAATATCAGGGTTTTGTAAAATATCGACGTAAGCAAATTTCTCATCACACGAAATTAAGGCTTGTGATGCTTGCGATGAAAAACCACAATTGGGCAACTTAGGAGAGCCTTTCATATAAAGTAAAATTGCGTTTTCAGAAATTTGTTGTTTAATGCGTTCAATCGTATCCATAATAACCTCTTTTAGTGACAAACTTATTTTATTCATTGGCTTAATAAAACTGGCAAATAAAATAAGTTTAATAAATCAGTAACAAAAATATAAAACATTATATCTTGATAAATTATCTCACAAACCCTATATATTTGGTTAGAATATGCTAAATTTATATACCTGAGTATTTTACTAGGTTTTTAGTAAAAACAAACTACTTTTTTACGACTTAGCAGTAAAAAAGTTTCAACACTTTCACGGAGCACACAAAAATGGCTATTGAATTACCCGCGTTACCTTATGAAAAAAACGCCTTAGCACCCCATATTTCTGAAGAAACACTTGAATTTCACTATGGTAAGCATCACAACACCTATGTGGTAAAATTAAACGGTTTAATTGCTGGTACTGAATTTGCAAATAAATCGTTAGAAGACATTGTTAAATCGTCTACGGCAGGTATTTTTAATAATGCCGCGCAAATATGGAACCATAGCTTTTATTGGAACAGTTTAAGCCCAAATGGTGGCGGTCAACCAAGTGGTGCATTAGCTGCCGCTATTGATGCCAGCTTTGGTTCATTTGATCAGTTTAAGGCTAAATTTACCGACAGCGCGATCAATAACTTTGGCTCAAGTTGGACTTGGTTAGTTAAAAACACCGATGGTAGTCTTGCTATTGTAAACACCTCAAATGCAGCTACGCCGTTAACCGACGACAATGTAAGCGCAGTGATCACCGTAGATTTATGGGAACATGCCTATTATATTGATTATCGTAATCTTCGTCCTAGCTACATGGAAGCCTTTTGGTCATTAGCTAATTGGGATTTTGCTAGC
>CAZVPC010000245.1:0-3156 GCA_964629005.1 uncultured Pseudoalteromonadaceae bacterium
GCATTATCAGGTGTGTTTTTTAGTTCAAGATTAGACGCAAAAGTTAAACTAGCAAAGGCTAAACTAGTCGATAGTTTACCTCATCACTAAAGAGATATTCGAATGGCACGTAAACGTATTCGTGAAGACGAAGAAGCAGCAATTGATATGACTCCAATGTTGGATATCGTATTTATTATGTTGATATTCTTCATTGTAACTACCTCTTTTGTAAAAGAAGCAGGTATAGAAGTAAACAAACCTAAAGCAGCAAATCAAACCAAGCAAAAATCTGCTAATATTTTTATTGCAGTAAAAGACACTGGTGAGATTTGGATGGATAAACGTCGTGTTGATATAGAACGTGTTGGCGCTACAATTGAGAAAATGCTAGCAGAGCAACCTACTGACGTGGTTATTATTCAAGCTGACAAAGATGCCAAACATGGTGTTGTTGTTAGCGTAATGGATGCAATCAAAGACGCAGGAAGCAATCTTAGAATTTCTATTGCTGCAGCTAAGGGTTAATTTATGGTTCGCTTGTTAGTATCAATACTATTAGGCGCATTGGTAACCTTTGCATTGTTTTCTTTCATGGCCTTTCTTGTCTCCAGTGGAGACAGATCTAAAGAAGAGCAAATGGAAAACATTATCGTAGAAGTTAACACTACGCCACCGAAGTCGACTACAGAAACACGACATCGTGTTCCGCCACCGCCGCCACCGCCGCCGAAAGCACCACCGAAAGCTCAAGCGCCGGAACCTGAAGCCAGTAATAACACTGGTGGTATTACTTTTAATATACCAGGGGTACAGTTGTCAGGTGCTTCAGCAGGAATGTCTGCGCCAGGAGCAGGTTTTGGACGAGACGGAGATGCAACACCGATTGTGCGTATTGAACCGAAATATCCGATTCAAGCTGCTCGTGATGGTAAAGAAGGTTGGGTTATACTCTCTTTCACTATCAATGAAATCGGTGGAGTTGAAGATGTTAAAGTACTTGAGGCACAACCTAAGCGTGTATTTGATAAAGAGGCTAGAAGAGCTCTGAGAAGATGGAAATACAAGCCAAAAGTTGTTGATGGTAAGCCACAAAAACAATTTGGGTTAACCGTACAGTTAGACTTTAAAATGGATGGAGGTAAATAGTAATGTTTAAGAAAATTTTAACTTCATTAGTGGTTACCGCCTCTCTTATTGTTATTCAATTGCCAACCGCATCGAATGCGGTTGCTGCAACTGGCGCTAAAGTTGAGAAAAAGAAAAAGCGTGCAACCCATTTAGTCGGCCCTTCGGTTGGTAAAAAAGTTGCAAAAGCATTTGAATTATACTCAGCAGAACCTTCCGATATTGATGGTGCTTTGGTTATTCTTTTAGATATTAAATCTAAAAAAGAGTATGACAAAGCGTATGTTGCCCGTTTTATTGCGATTATGTATGCAACTAAAGGCGACAACGAAGAAAAAGCCATTAATTATCTTAAGACAGCTATTGCTCCAGACATTTTAAATGAGGCGGATCAAGGCGGGGCAATGAAGCTTATTGCTGATTTGCAGATGCAAACTAAAGATTACAAAAATGCTTTAATTAACTATAAAGCATGGATGAAATTTACAGGTAAAGAAGACGCCCAAACTTATGTGAAAATTGCGCAAGCCTATTACTCGCTTAAGAAATTGGATAAGATGATTGCACCAGCTGATAAGGCGATAGCATTGCAAGGTGACAAGCCAAATCAAAATCCATACATTCTTAAATTATCGTCTTATTATGAACGTAAGATGTATAAAGAGTCGATAAAAGTATTGGAAACAGTTGTTCAAATATTTCCTGACAAAAAGAACTGGTGGACGCAGCTAGGGATGTTTTACACCTTAGTAGAAGATTATAAAAAGGCACTCGCAACATTAGATTTGGCTTATAAGCAAGGTTTCCTTGTGAAAGAATCAGAAATAAAAACGCTTGCTAATTTGTATGCTTCGAACGAGATCCCTGTTCAGTCAGCGTTATTGCTTGAAAAACATATAGCTTCAGGATTAATTAAGCGTGATGATCAAAGTATTGCTAGATTAGCTAATGCTTGGCATGCCGCTTTAAATATTAACAAGGCCGCTAAATATTATGGCGAACTTGCTAAAATGACTAATGAAGCTAAACATTACCGTAAGCAAGGCATGTTGTTAAAACAAGACGAGCAGTACAGTAAAGCGGTAAAAGCGTTTAATAAAGCATTAAAATTGGGTGTGAAAAATAAAGGGCAAATTCAAATAGCGTTAGCAGAATCATACTTTTATTTGGAAAAATATAAAAAATCGTATGCGGCTATTCAAAAGGCAATGAAAGATCCTAAGTCACGTAGAGGTGCTAAGGGTTGGAGATCGTTTATTAAAGATACCGCTGCACGTAAACACGTTAAAATTTAATTTGTTTATTTAATTTGTTTCTTTAATTTTTTACAGTGAAATTTAAAAAGCCAATCAGTCGATTGGCTTTTTCATTGTTTAGCGTTTAAATAGGTGTTAGAGTTTTGAATTCATCGCCTCGTTCCCACGCTCTGCGCGGTAACAGCGAGACAGTTAAAATGTCATATTATTGAAATAATAAATATAAATTAGACGAAATTTATTTTAATAGTTAATGGTCTGTGTACAAAGCTATATAACTCGTTATAGTTTTATTAAAAAGTTATAGTTTTATTAAAAAATAGAAGGGCAAAAAAATGAATTTAATTAAAAAATCATCACTAGTCGGTGTAAGCAGTATCTTAATGTTAGCTGTATTTGCGAGTGGTTCAGCTAAAGCTGAATCAAATCCGTTTGCAGCGCAAAGTTTAGTTACTATGAGTGTCGCAGCTGATGGAGCTAAATGTGGTGAAGGGAAAGCTAAGGCAGCAACTAAAACTAAAGCCAAATGTGGTGAAGGTAAATGTGGCCAAGGTAAAAAAATGAAAGCGATGATGAAAGCCAAGGGAAAATGCGGCGAGTCAAAAATGAAAGCCATGAAAGATATGAAAGCTAGCGGTAAATGTGGCGAAAATAAAACCGCTAAAGCCAAAAGCAAATGCGGCGAGTCAAAAATGAAAGATATGAAGGGAATGAAGCATATGAAAGGCATGGATGATATGTCTAAGATGAAAGATATGAAAGGCATGAAAGATATGACCGCTAAAGCAAAAGG
>CAZVPC010000246.1:0-3106 GCA_964629005.1 uncultured Pseudoalteromonadaceae bacterium
GGCAATTTTTCCTACGTATAAAGTAGATCACCTAATTAATGAAACTGGTATAATAAAGAATTTATTTCCGAAAAGCTCGCGATTGAGATTATTAATTTCAGACGAACTGTTGAGAAAACATACTAAAAAGATCAACAGCTCTAGTATAAATCGACTATTTTTTTACTGATTTTTTCAATAGAAAACTGTTCTAAAAGCCGCTGTTTAGCTGCGTTACCATATTCAACTAATAATGATTTATTAGCTTTAGCAAAAGCTAAACCTAGCTTTAATGACTCAACAGAATTCGGTTCAACCACAATACCTGTTTTTTTATCTTGTACTACCCAAGACATACCACTACCTTTTACAGACGTTACCAAAGCAGGTTTTTCTAGTTGTGCAGCCTCTAAAATAACTAATCCAAACGCTTCTGTTTTTTCAATTGAAGGTAAACAGAGTAAATCACAGTTTTGAATAGAGTGCTTGAGCAGATCATCATCAACACAACCTAAAAAGAAAACGCGCTGCTCAAGACCTAGTTGTTGTACCTGTTGTTTTAACTCTGATTCTAATTCACCTAGACCAATAATAGTTAAATTTACAGCTGATATTTGCGCTAAAGCCTCTATTAAATATTTATGCCCTTTATAATAAGTTAGCCGACCGATCATGAGCAAAGACAGTTCAGATAACGCTGTATTAATAGTTTTTTCTCGGTGTTCATCAGCACTTCCTGTGTTTAATAGCTCGTTTTTTTCTGTATCTAAACTAGCTAGTCCCAAGGGAATTATGTGCGTTTTAGCGTTGAAATTCTTAAGCGGTTTACTAAATTGCAAATAAGGAGGCGATGTAGCAATAATCGTCTTAGCACGCTCAAGTAGCATACGTTCAAAAATTCTATAACCTTGGTAAGCTACTCTTACTCGCCAATCTGGCACACTGCCTAAAACATCCGCATGCCAATGGATGATCCACGGAATTTTACGTGCTTCAGCACTAAGTAAACACCAAAAAGCAGATAAATTTGGCAGATGGATATGCAAAATATCGGGTTTTTGTATTGTGATGATTTTTGTTAGATAATGCCCAAAGCTAGGTGAGATAGGTGCATATATTAATTCACCATAATAAGGAACCCGATAAACAGTTAAGTCAAATTGACACTCTTTAACAAAAGCTTGTTTTTTTTGATGGTGATGAACAATAGCTGAAACTTGGTGTCCTTCAGCAACTTGTTGTTGCATTAGAGCAGCCATAAAGTTTTCAATTCCGCCGTGAAACGGAGGGTGATATTTACCTAAATGAATTATTTTTAACACATTTTATTAACCAAATAGTTTTTAAAAGACACTAGATCCTGAAATAAATACAGGAAAACGGTTTCTGTATCTCTTTTTAGCTAGCATCTACTTTTTTAGCCACTTTTAACAGATCTGTATTATCACAATCTAATATTAGCCGCATTTTTTCAATAAATATATCGGCTGAAAATAATTTAGCGCGTTGCTGACAGTTTTCTTTCAAACTTAAAGCAAATGTTGGAGTCATTTGATTAACTGCGTTTATCACATCTTCGATAGTAGGATTTTGAGGCGATAATAAACCTGTTTTATGATCAATAACCGTTTCTACAACACCCCCTTCATAGACACCTATCACCGGTTTTCCCGCTGCCATCGATTCAACCGGTGAAATGCCAAAATCTTCATCTATAGGCAAATAAAGAGTCGCAATGCAATTATTGACTAGTGCAACCAACTTAGATTCTTCACACCACCCTGAAAAACTAATATTCAAACACCCTTGTGCTAATAATTTTAACTCGGCTAGTTGTGAACCTCCCGATGACACAATTAATTTTTTATCTGGCATTTTTTTAAATGCCTCAACAATTAATTTGATCCGTTTATACGGTTCTATTCTCGCTGTTGATAAATAGTAATCACCTTGTGTTTGCCATTGATATTTTTCAATATGACAAGGTGGATAAATAACAATAGCATCTTGATTTAAATGTGTTTTAAGCCGAGCTTGAACATTTTTAGAATTAGCAATCACCAAATTCATTTTAGCCAGTGCCAACTCATATTTAGGTTGAATATAGGCAATAAGGAATTTCAATAATATTTTTTGCCAAAAAGGTATAGTATTAAAATAATGTTGTTTCAGATCATAAATAAAACGTGGTGGTGTATGACAATAAAGTATATTTCCCTGCTGCTGACGATTTTTAATCGCTAAAGGTGCATTAGAACCACTAAAAATAACTTTATCATAATGATTGATCATGCTCGTTTTAGTCTCAAATGCATATGCTGTTTTTAGTGTTTGCCAACCAACTATATTGGTTATCTTACCAAATAATTTAATTCTATTTGTTGCGAGTACATTGTTGGAAAAAGTCTCTTCATCAATGAAAGCTACGCCTAAATCTAAAGTAGGTATTGCATCACATAACGTCAAGGTTAAAGACTCTGCTCCACCTTGAACTAATAAGAAATCGTAAAGAATTATATTGCGAATTTTTGTCATTTTTTGATTTTACAGATTAAGATGTTGTTTTAATTTTTGCATAAATCGTTGTTCACCATATTGTTGTGCATGTGCTTGTCTAAAACTCACTTCACTTGGTGAAATTGGTTTTTTATTCAAGCAAACAATAGTATGCATTAATTGCGTAATTTCAATAGGTGAATGAAGTAAAACACCGAGCTTGTCATCAGTAATAGTTTCAAGCAAACCACCTTCTGCTACACCAATTACAGCTTTTCCAGCCGCCATAGCCTCAACGGGAGATAATCCAAAATATTCATTTTCAGGAAGGCAAACCAAAGCTCTACATTGATTATATTGCGTTTTAATTTCTTTATTATTAAGCCATCCAAAAAATTTAATATTAGCACAGTGCTGATATTGCTTTTGTAATGAAATGAATAAACTACCACCACCAACAACATGCAATAGTATATTAGGTAGTTTAGCAAACGCTTCAAGCGTTAATGTTATTCTTTTATTATTTTCTAATCTAGACGTTGATAAAAAATACGCCCCTTCAACTTCATCAGCTAACCCCGACAAATCTACTGGTGGATATAAAATTTTAGTCTCTATTCCTAGCTGTTTA
>CAZVPC010000247.1:0-3104 GCA_964629005.1 uncultured Pseudoalteromonadaceae bacterium
ATATTTATTCGTTATTTTTTGTTAGCGCACGATTTAGTAAATAATTTAAGTTGTCACTCAGCGGCAATGACAATGTAATGTTTTGTCCTCGTTCCGACATTTTTTCCCAAGTTTTTTGTAAAATATGAATTATTTTGTCTTCGTGGTGGTGTTTAGCAAAATTTTCTAAATAATGCTGTAGAAAGACTAAACAGGCAACGTCTTCAAGTGTTTGGCTGTTAGGGTTGGTTTGCAAATTTTCTTTACGGATCATCGTTGCCGTTTGTGCTGCTTGCTCTGCGTCATAACCTTGTTTGCGCATTAACTCTTCGGTTAATTGGGCATGATATTTTGCTAGTGCAATCCGCCATTGGTAATAACCTTTTTTTCCGGCTGAAAATTCACTCCGTTTTAAATGCCAGCGTTTTATATGTTGGGCGCGCACTGCAATTTGTAACGTTTCATCTGCTTCAGGCCAATGCTTATTAAGGCATTGACTCATACGTTGACCGTAGATCAATGCTTGTGGTTGAGGTGAGTTTTCAACAGAAATTAGCTTAGGATCTTGGCGGTTAATGTCATCTATCGCCGATAAAAGGGCAGTTAACTGAGTACTTGTCTTCATTGTTTTGATCCTATTTTAAAATTATACAGTGTAGCGGCTTATCGAATTTTTACTAGGTGTCAATCTAAAGCTGACTAAGCATTAATCTAGATCAAGCTTTTGTGATGTTTTATTGTATTAGCGAGTAATTCATATTACTTTAGCGTTTTTAAAAATTATGCTTAGTTATTATCCGAAAAATTCGGATCAAATAAGTGCCGTGTTGATAAATTTTTAAATTATTTTTTTAGCAAATATGAATTTCGGAGTCACCTTGTCTACTAATACTACCTTAACTAAACAACTTATTTGGGTTGTTAATGAAGACGATATTTTTACTTATGTGAGTGAGGGTTTTTGTCAATATGCTGGTTGCACAAAAGAACAATTGCTTGGTTTGAAGTACCAGGATATTTTTCATACTGATATGCCTGCGGTGTTGAATGCAGAAATTAACGATGCCTTAGCAAAGGGGTTTTCTTGGCAAGGTATGTTAAAACAGCAAGTTGTTCAAGGTCACGAGTTTTGGTTAGACACTTTTATTACGCCTAAATTTGAACAGGGCAAAGTCGTCGGCTTTCAGTCTGTTTGTAAAGTTCCAACGGCGGCAATGGTTAAACGCGCCACTAAAATATATCAAGGTTTAAAGCAAGGTAAACAATGGCAAACGTTTGAGTTTACGCGTTTGCATAAGTTTTCATTTTTAGTGCTGATAAGCTTTATTGCACAGCTATTTATTTTTGAAGAATTGGGTTTACTCACCTCAATTATCGCGGCGATCAGTGCGATGACGCCGATTGCTGTTTTTTGGCAAGACATTATGCCTGTTGCTCAACGAGCACGAAAAATGCAGCATGTTTTTGATTCTATTAGTCGACAAATTTATTTTGGTAAAGGTACCGCCAGTATTTTTGATTTTAATTTACGGTTACTTAAGACTAAAATTAGAGCCATTTTAGAGCGCAGTAAAGATGCTACTGCACCACTTGCCAAAATTGTTGCCAATGTTCAGCAGGGTATGGATGTTAACCGTGAAGTGATTGCACAGCAAAAAGATGATATTTTGCAAGTGAGTATTTCAATGCAACAAATGGCGGAGTCAACCAATGAAATTGCTCAAAACACCGTATTAACGGCAACGGATATTGAAGGCACTTTTGTTCAGTGTGAACAGGCACGAACAGAAATCAATCAAACTACGGCAAAAATTCGCTCTTTAGCTGATGAAGTTGAGCAAGCGTCGAGTTCAGCGGATAAATTGAGCGAATCTGCTAAAAATGTGGGTGGTTTGATGGAAAATATTCAATCGATTGCTGATCAAACCAATTTATTGGCATTAAATGCAGCGATAGAGGCGGCTCGCGCCGGAGAGCATGGCCGAGGTTTTTCTGTGGTGGCTGAAGAAGTCCGTAATTTGTCATCTAGAACGCAAGAGTCGGCGGCAGAAATTCATCAAAGTTTATCCGCAATGCTGAAAACCATTAGCGAATGGATAGACATTATGGCGCAAAATAAACAAGAGGCCGAAAGCTGCGTGAGTGTTGCTGAACAAGCGGATCAAAAAATTGAATTAGTTTATACAAAAATACGGCATGTTGCTGATCTTGCTACTCAAACTGCCACTGCGGCAGAAGAGCAAAGTATGGTTACCGGCGAAATTAATGGTCGTATTGAGCAGCTTCATCAAGCGTCTGATATGAGTTGGCAACAAACTGAGTTGGTCAATAGTCAAATGTTAGCGTTAAAAGATACTGCTGAAGAAATTTCAAATTTAGCCGATACTTTTATTATGAAAAAATTATAATGGCTGTTGGCAGTGTGGATTTTTTCAATCGAGCAACATTCGCTAACGTTGACAAAAAAGCCTTAAACTCAGGTTAAATTATCGAATAAATTCCATCCATGATGATCTTTTGTTAGAATGCCGACAATTTTTATCAGTGAGTAATTTATAGATGAACGTTATAGAAGCTAATTTTGCCGCATCAGGCAAAAAATTCGCCATTGTGGTTTCTCGTTTTAATAGTTTTATTGTGGAAAGTTTATTAGACGGTGCCGTTGATGCGCTAAAACGTCACGGCAACGTTGCTGATAATGATATTACTATTGTTCGTGTTCCGGGGGCCTATGAATTACCTGTTGCGGCTAAACGTATTGCGCAAAAAGGTGGGTTTGATGCCATTATTGCCATTGGCGCCGTTATTCGTGGTGGCACACCTCATTTTGATTTTGTTGCCGGAGAATGTAATAAAGGCCTAGCACAAGTGGCGATGGAATTTACCATACCGGTTGCTTTCGGGGTTATTACGACTGATTCTATTGAACAAGCCATTGATCGTGCCGGTACTAAAGCCGGAAATAAAGGCGCTGAAGCAGCGTTAAGTGCATTAGAAATGGTTAATGTTTTGGCGCAAATTTAATTTTTTACTGGCTTAAAAAATTAACCTGATCATGCCCCTTGTTCAACCTAGATTCAGCAGTTGGGCGCGAAGTAAGAGTGTAGCTATCTGATTTGATTAGC
>CAZVPC010000248.1:0-3095 GCA_964629005.1 uncultured Pseudoalteromonadaceae bacterium
GCTAGCTAAAGCTACTCATCTAAAGATGAGGGTTTTAACCTTGCGCACAGACTAATAAATTAAAATTTAATTATTAGTCATTAATTGGCAAAGAAATCTTAACCACCAGCCCTGATGGTTTATTGGACAACAACTGCAAAGTACCATGATAGAAATCGACAATATCAGCACAAATGGCTAAACCTAGCCCGGTACCAGCAACCGACTCATCTAAACGAGTACCCCGTTGTAATATTTGTTGAATGGATTGTTCATCTATACCCGCACCATGATCAGCAACCACAATATTACAATTGTTATTATTTACAGTCACCGAAAAGTCGATGATCCCGCCCGCATATCTACAGGCGTTATCTAATAAATAGCCCAATAATTCTTGCATATCATCATGATCTTGTGGAATAGATACCACCCCTACATAATCACAATTAATAATACAATCCGGATATATTTGCTGTAAAACTTGCACCAATGGAGGAATTGCCTCAGCTAAAATAGTTTGTCGACCCGGTGTCGATACCCCGACAATACGTGCATGTTTTAGTTCTCTTGAAATTTTATGTTCAAGCTCTGCTATAACCTCTTGCTGTTTAGTTTTATATTTTATAGGTAATTGTTCGGTAATTAACCGCAGTCGTTGCAACGGATGTTTAAGTGCATGAGCAAGGTCGCCCATTGCATTTCTAGAACGAGCTACGCGTTGTTCAAGCTGTAACAATAAGCGGGTGATTTCGGCAACTAAAGGTTGTATTTCAACGGGAATATCATCTTTAGAAAATTCATTGAGTCGCATTTCTTTGATCATTAAAGTGATCGGTTTAAGTAAAGAAAACTCGCGTTTTACGATCCGTCGTTGTAAATAGAGTAAACAAATTAACCCCATTAGGGCTAAAGTAACCACAATTAAGCGATATTTAAATAGTTTCTGCTCTACGGGAGCAATGTCTTCAGCAACCCAAACGGTGATTTTAATACCATGTAAGTTAATGCCTTGTGACCAGGTAAGCCAACTTTGCTGTGCGACTCCCGACATAATAATGGTGGTCTTTTTGCCCGCAGTTAACATTGGAATAACGACAGGGTGATCCCACAATGAGCGACTTTTAAGCATTTTGTGATCACTTAACAACACATAATAATGGCCTGAATTAACGCGTTGATAGATGAGAGGAAGTTTTTTAGGGTTAATTATCCACGTGTTATCACTACGCTCCAACACCGACACAATAGACTCAGCGTCTTCTTGCAATGAAGACAAAATATAGTCATTTAGTACCGCTTCAACACCTTTATCAATCAAAATCAATAAGACTAACATCACTACTAATAAGCTTAATAATAAATTTCGTTGTAATGATGCCTGTAATGAGCGAGCTTTCATTAATTATTTGGTTTAGCTTGTTGTTTTAATTGATAACCTTGCCCACGTTTGGTTTCAATAAAATCCTTACCGAAAAAACGCCGTAAATGATTAATATAAACCTCAATAACATTACTGTCTTTTAAATTATCTTCCTCATAAACATGTTCACTTAGTATGGTTTTAGAGTGAATTTTATTGGGGTGTTGCATCATGTAACGTAGTAAACGAAACTCTAATGCCGTTAAAGCGATAGTTTTATTTTGTTGATCGTGAGCGGTTTGGCTATCAATATTTAAACAAACACCTTGCCATGTTAGTACATTATTAACCTGATTAGTTTGCCGACGAATAAGCGAATGAATTCTAGCCAATAATTCTTCACTATGAAAAGGTTTACCTAAATAATCATCTGCACCCGCTTTTAACCCAGCAACTCTTTCATGCCATGCGTCCCTAGCCGTCAACATTAATACTGGCACGGTGTTGCCTTTTGAACGCCACTGTTGTAATACCGCTAAACCATTTTTTTTCGGTAAACCAATATCTAGTATTACCAAGTCAAAACTGATTTCATCACCCAAAAAGCTCGCATCAATTCCATCATAGGCAACCTCAACCGCAAAACCAGCCTTATTAAGTAACGGTTTTAAGGTTTGTACTAAATTGCGATCATCCTCAACTAATAATAGTTTCAATCTTCTGGTTCCGTTTTATAAAAAAGTCCTGTTTTAGCATCAAAATAAATTTCGATCCGCTCACCGTTGTTTTTTAGTAATTTTATCTCATAAACCAGCTTTTTTCCTGCATGTTCAAATTCAACATCGAGCACCTTGCCCTTAAGCAAGCTTTTATTGCGCTCAAGAATTGTTTTTAAAGGCAATATTTCCCCTTGTTGAACAAGCCGCAAGGCTTTAGCCGCATCAATTTTATCCAATCCGTCAGCAAAGCTTGTCGTTACAGCAACGAAAACCAGTAAAAAAATAGAAGTTCCCCTTAAGTAGAACTTTTTTCTCAGCATATTTGTCATACTCATGTAAAAACAAAGAATTACAATTTATTTTTTAAGCCCGTAAACATTGCTTTGATCAAGTTTTCATTATGTTGCTTACTGGCCAATTTAACACCGAGCACATGCAATGCAATTAACGCTAAGGTAAAATTAGCAAAAAAGCTATGAATATCTTCCATTGGATCTTCCGGTAAATTAGCTAAAAATGTTTGTGCAAAAGGGCCATTGCCATCAATAGCAATAAGTGTAAGTCCACATAAAACCGTTAACACCAGTGAGCTAATTAATGCCACTATCATCGCACCACCAGCAGGATTATGACCAAGATGACGTTTGGGATGACCTTGTTTAATCTGTTTTAAATAGTCTATAACCACCCGAGGAGATTTAACAAAATGACTAAAACGGGCATATTTAGAACCGATAAATCCCCAAATCAAACGAAAGCTAATCAGACTAGCAATGGTATAACCAGACCAAACATGCACAATTTCAACATCATCCCCTTCAAAATAAGTCAATATATAAGAAAAAGAATAAAATGACACTAAAGCCCAATGAAAAATACGAACTAACGGATCCCATACTTTAACTTGTGATGTTGATGTTGATGTTGATGTTGATGTTGACATAGAAATACTCCCGAGTTGATTATGTCACTATAGTGACATAGGAAATATTAATTCAAACTTAAAAGTAATAATTTAATTAAAAATCAGCTTA
>CAZVPC010000249.1:0-3079 GCA_964629005.1 uncultured Pseudoalteromonadaceae bacterium
ACAATTCTGACGTTTTATTACTACAATTGGCCTATTGTTTACAACAAAAAGTTGCCAAAAATAGTGAGTTACTTAGTTTTGAACAAGGGCAACAGGTAATAAGACTTGCTCGTTTACAAGGATTGCGTTTTTTAATCATCATAGATTTATCAAAAAACCATCACCCCGATCATGCAGTGATCGGCGCATTATGCAAACAACTTACCGCAGCCGTACCCACTGCTGTAAGTTTTAAGAGTTTCTCACTAAATTTTGAACTCGCTTTTGGTATTGCCATTTGCAAAGATCACAGTGAAAATGTCAGTGAAATTATTTCTCATGCTGAAGACGCCCTCTTAACCGCACAAAAAGACAATCAATCTATCCATTATTTTGATATTTGCAGCGTGCTTTATACCGAGCAACAATTAGCTAAAATGGAATCGTTAAAACAAGACATTATTAATGATCAACTACAGTGGTTTATTCAACCTCAAATCGCCTTAAATGATAAACACATTCAAGGCTTTGAATTGACAACTCAATGGCATTATCAAGCAAACAAAGGGCTGCAAGATAATAAATTTGAACATAAACAATTATTCACCCGCTCCTCTCATGACAAAGCTCAACGAATCAAAGGCCAGCAAACGTTAACCTTAACGCAGCTTTTCACCTTAGCTGAACTCAGCGGCGACATTCATTTACTTGCAAGAAAGATGATAACGCAAGCATTTGAGCTGTTATCAAGACTACATAAAAACAAAAACCACCTTAACGTTGCCATTAATTTATCCAGTAAATACCTGTTAGAATCTAATTTAATTGATTTTATTGTTCAGCAAAGCCAACAATATAACGTTTCAGCCAAATTTTTGATCCTTGAATTTAATGAAAAAATAATTTTCACTGAAAACATTAAGGTAAAAAATATTATTGATCAATTACGCGCAGTGGAAATAAATATAGCCATTAATCAATTTTCAGGAAGTTATGACTCGTTACGGTTTTTGCGCAAAGTGATGATCAACCAAATTAAAATAAATTGTCAGCAATTAAACAGTCCGAATACAGATAGTACCGAAAAAGCAATAATCAATGCGCTAATCAACCTTGCTCGCACTATGAATATTCCGCTCATCGGTACAAGAGTTGATAATAAGACCATTGAAAAAGTATTTAATAGTATGGGTGGGGAATTAGTGCAAGGCAATGTGATTAACCGTGAATTAAGCCCTAACGACATTAATGCTTGGTTAAACGCATGGTACCAACAGTATCCTTCCGCAAAACTATTCGATATCTAAAGGCTCAGGGGACAAAATTATGCCGGTGTTATCGGCATAAATATGATCATCGGGTAAAAAGGTAACACCTGAAAAGTTAATGGCTAAATCACTTTCACCGTCGGTATTATCTGCGGCACCAACAGGTATTGACACCAATGACTGAATACCAAGTTCAAGATCTTCTAAGGCATCAACATCACGGATACTGCCATAACAAACAATACCTTCCCAGCCACTCTTCACCGCAATTTGGGCAATATTAAAATTGATCAACGCTCGACGAGTTGAACCACCGCCATCAATAACTAAAACCTTACCTGTACCATCGGTTTCAACTAATTGCCTTATTAGCCCATTCGCTTCAAAACATTTTACGGTGACAACCTTACCGCCAAATGAATTTCGTCCGCCATAATTACTAAAAATAGGATCGACAACATCAATTAAATCCGCGTAAAGATCACAAAGCTCTGAAGTATTATATTCCATGATTTATCCTTCACTGCAATAAAAAGCACTCACAATGTTTCAAGGTGCGAGTTCACTTGGGTATTAAGTATCATGAGTATAAGTATAACCTTAGGCTAGAATAATTAAAACAACTCAACAAAATATGTTTAATAATGGAAAAACAGCAAAATGATGTTTGTAAAAAAACCTAAAACAGCTTAAATTAAAAATAGTTATTAGCTGAGGTTAAGCTCAGCGTTTTAAAGCATAACAAAAGTACGGAGTTTACTGAGTATTAATGGATACTTTTAATGTTCTTTCTAACGACAAAAACAGCAATAATGTCAATGGCTACAATGACTCTATATTTGCTTGTCTGGTAGCGATATGACCGAACATTTACTAGCACAAAAATACCTATTTTCTGTCGAAGCAATAACGTTTGGTTTATTGTCGTTATGGTTGTGGATGTACTTTCATGGTTATGGTCGTCAATACGTTAAGTATTGGATGCTTAGTTTAGTTGCCCTAACTGTCAGCTATTTCAGTATGACCATGCAAGATCAAACGATCTTGTTATCAAATACATCGGCGGCACAATTATTTTGGCTGGCTAGTGAACAACTCGGTAAATATGCCCATTTGTTTTTTTTGCTCGCTGGCGTTTATTGTACCAAAGCAGATTTTAATTTTTCTAAAAAACGTTTTATCTGGCTTTTTTCTGCTGCGCTGGTGATGAGTTCCCTAACTGCATTCGCTTTTTTCTTCGACAATATCAGCCTTTTTAATCGTTTTTATATCAAAGTAAGTTTACAAAATTTTATTTTTGGTTGTTGTTTTCTTTCTTTAAGTTTGTATTTACTAACCACCAAGAAAAAACATTTTTCCAGCATCACACTGATGATTTATTCACTGATCATAGGTCTTCGCTACGTGTTTTATTCTTTTTCGTCAATCTTAATGATCAATCACGACGGTTTTAGAGCCGTTTCTTATTTTTTACATTTTTTCGATGCCGGAGCAAATTCAGTACTCGCCTTTATTATGCTTATTTGGATGCAAAGTTCTGAACGTAATGCCGCAGTAAATGCGGTGCGACGAGCCCAATATTTAGGCCAACACGATTCACTAACGGGTGCGTTAAACCGAGAACAGGCACTTGAAAAACTTGAATTTAAAATGCAAGAAATTAACGAAGCGACTAACAAGCTTTGTATTTGCTTAATAGATATGAAACGCTTTAAATTTGTCAACGACACTTATGGATTAAAAACCGGTGATTTTATTCTAGGTGAAATTGCCGATAGGCTCGCATCGAGTATTTTAATGCCTTGCGTTGTAGGTCGACTCAGTGGCGATTC
>CAZVPC010000250.1:0-3049 GCA_964629005.1 uncultured Pseudoalteromonadaceae bacterium
AAGTCACCAAATAATGACCGTTTCCAGCCGCCAAAACTATGATAGGCCACAGGCACAGGCAATGGCACATTGATACCAACCATACCGACTTGAATATTGTCAGCGAAATAACGTGCTGCTTCACCGTCGCGGGTAAATATACAAGTACCGTTACCGTATTCGTGATCATTAATTAATTGCATTGCTGCTTGCATGGTTTTAACACGCACTACTTGTAATACAGGTCCAAAAATTTCTGCTTGGTAGCTGCTCATTTCTGCACTAACATGATCAATCAGCGTTGCTCCCACAAAGAAACCGTTTTCAAAGCCAGTAACGGTTGGATTGCGACCATCAACAACAATGGTTGCCCCTTGTTCTTGTGCACTAGTAATATAGCCGTTCACCTTGTTTTGGTGGGCTTTAGTGATCACTGGACCAAAGTCATTGTTGGCATTAGCATGGTCGCCAACACTGAGTCCTTGCATTGCTGACGTCAATTTAGCAACTAGCGCATCTCCTGCTTCATCACCAACAGCAACGGCAACCGAAAGTGCCATACAACGCTCCCCAGAAGACCCAAATGCTGCACCTAATAATTGATTGACCGTATTTTCCATGTCAGCATCGGGCATAACAATAGCGTGATTTTTAGCGCCGCCAAGTGCTTGGCAACGCTTACCGTTGGCATTAGCCGTAGTATAAATATATTCTGCAATAGGGGTTGAACCAACGAAACTGACGGCTTTGATGCGTTGATCTGTTAACAATACATCAACGGCTTCTTTGTCGCCATTAACCACATTCATCACACCATCGGGCAGCCCTGCTTCTTTTAATAACTGGGCAATAAACATCACCGAACTGGGATCACGTTCAGAGGGTTTTAGTACAAAAGTATTCCCACAAACTATCGCTAAGGGGTACATCCACATCGGCACCATCGCGGGAAAATTAAAGGGAGTAATACCTGCGACAACCCCAAGTGGTTGAAATTCACTCCACGAGTCGATATTAGGACCAACATTCTTACTATGCTCACCTTTGAGTAATTGCGGTGCACCACAGGCAAATTCTATATTCTCAATGCCGCGTTGTAACTCACCAGCGGCATCGTGAGATATTTTACCGTGCTCTTCACCAATGAGTTTGATTATGGTGTCGGCATTTTGTTCGAGTAATTCTTTAAAGCGGAACATTACCCGTGCACGCTTGAGCGGTGGTGTATTGCGCCATGCTGGATATGCGGCCTCGGCAGCGCTAATTGCTTGTTCAACGGTTTGTTTATTTGCAAGAGCAACTATTTTAGTTGCTACACCAGTTGCGGGATTGAAAACTTCTTGGCTGCGCTCGCTGTGGGTGATTGTTTCGCCATTAATTAAATGGCCTATTATGGTAGGGGTAGTCATGGGTCTTTCCTATTAATTTTAATCATTCTGAACTTTTGTCAGGCTCTCGAAACTGAATTTATCTTTATCCACGTCTATATTGCTGATTCTAGGTTTATTTAATGCGGTTAATTTATTTCCTTTAATGTTTCACCTAAGGCATTTATGACACTATCTATTTCAGTAAGCTCGCTAGTAAAAGGCAAGCCCAGCTGAATAGTGTCGCCACCATAGCGAACGTAAAACCCTTTTTGCCACATTTTCATCGCAATTTGATAGGGACGTAATGCGGGTTGTGGACAGTTTTCGGCTAACCCGAATGCTTCAATGGTTAATGCACCCGCTAAACCATAGTTACGAATATCTGTTATATGGTTACATCCTTTCAAACCATGTAATGCTTCTTGGAAATAAGGGGCAATGGATTTAACACGTTCAGCTAAATTATCATTTGCTAAAATGTCAAGTGATGCTAAACCAGCAGCACATGCCAGCGGGTGGGCTGAATAAGTGTATCCATGAGGTAGCTCTAAAAGATATTCAGGTCCCGCATTATCCATAAAGGTATCGTATATTTCTTGTTTTGCGATCAACGCACCCATTGGTACTACACCGTTAGTTAGTTGTTTTGCTACCGTCATTAAATCAGGCACCACGCCAAACTCCTCTGCACCTGTGTTAGCGCCCATTCGACCAAATGCGGTAATAACTTCATCAAAAATTAGAAGAATATTATGTTTATTACAAATTTCACGTAAACGTTTTAAATAACCAATTGGTGGCGGAATAACACCCGCGGAACCTGCTAAGGGTTCAACAATAACTGCGGCGATGTTGGCGGCATCGTATATAGCAATTAATTCTTCTAACTCATTAGCTAAATAAGCGCCTTTAACGGGCAGCCCCTTACAAAATTTATTGTCGCTGATCATCGTGTGCGGTAAATGCGCCGCCTCCAGACCTTGACCATAAATGGCGCGGTTAGGACCTATACCGCCGACGCTAATGCCGCCAAAGTTGACACCATGATAACCTTTAGCCCGACCAATAAAGCGGGTTTTACTGCCCATGCCTTTCTTGTGCCAGTAACCGCGCGCAATTTTCAATGCGGTTTCAACGGACTCTGAGCCAGACCCTGTAAAAAATACTCGGTTTAAACCCTCTGGCATTAATTGGGTAATGCGTTCGGCTAATTCGAAAGATTTTTTATGGCCAAATTGAAAGGCTGGTGAATAATCTAAAGTTGCCACTTGCTTAGTTACTGCTGCAATAATTTCTGGTCGCGCATGACCTGCGCCACAAGTCCAAAGCCCAGATAAGCCATCAAAAATTTTTCTGCCATCAGCATCGTTATAATAATTTCCTTTGGCTGAGGTAATAATACGAGGATCTTTTTTAAATTGGCGATTACCACTAAAAGCCATCCAGTGGGCATCAAGTTGTGCTTGATTTAAGCCATGGCTATTATTTTTTTTGTTATTGATCATTTTTCACCTCAACTATGTTACTAACTATAAAACTTATTGCTTTGCTCTAACAGTGTAGACGGTTTGCTTAGCTTTATTATCAATGTTTTAATAGGTTATTAAATTTAAACTTATTTACGTTAAGTTAAGTTAACTGATAACTAATACCAGTTTCATTAATTAGGTGATCTACTTTATACGTAGGAAAAATTGCCA
>CAZVPC010000251.1:0-3036 GCA_964629005.1 uncultured Pseudoalteromonadaceae bacterium
CACTACCGCACCACCTAAACCAACATTATGCTGCAAAGCCAACCTAGCTCCGGCCACTTGACGCTCACCAGCTTGCTCGCGCAAATGCCAGGTTAATTCACAGCACTGTGCTAAACCCGTGGCGCCAATAGGATGACCTTTCGACATTAAACCGCCCGATGGCCCAATAACATATTTGCCGCCATAAGTATTATCGCCATTAGCAATAAATTCAGCCGCGCCACCCTCCGCGCAAAGCCCTAAGGCTTCATAGGTGATCACTTCATTGGTGGTAAAACAGTCGTGTAATTCAATTACGTCAATATCTTCGGGGCTAATGCCGGCTTTATTGTAGACTTGCTGCGCTGCCTGCTCACTCATACCTTTGCCAATGGCATAAATAGGATCTTGCCACGATTTTTCGGTGTCGGTAGCCATGGCTTGTGCCAAAATTTTAATACCGTTATTAATGCCATGTTTTGCAGCAAACGCGGCACTGCAAACAATTGTTGCGGCTGCGCCACAAGTCGGTGGGCAACACATGGTGCGGGTTAAATAACCATCGTAAATAACTTTGTCGCTTAATACTTCATCAACAGTTAATGGGTTAGTAAACATTGAAAAAGGATTCTGCAGTGCATGGCTGCGCGATTTAGCGGAAACTTTAGCGAAAATGTCAGCATCAACAGCATATTTATTCATGTAATGGCGCCCTGCTGCACCAAAGGCGCGTAATGCCAAAGGCCCTTGCGGCGCCTCAAATTGCGCTAATATCGGTTCAGTGCGTTCAAAAGGGCTTTCGCGATCATCCCAGTGAGAGCCTAACGCGCCGGGCTGCATTTCTTCAAAACCAAAGGCTAACGCGCAATCGACTTCACCCGACAGTATTGCTTGGCGTGCTAAAAATAATGCACTAGAGCCGCTTGAGCAGTTATTGTTGACATTAAAAATAGGAATACCACTTTGAATAACATCATAAAAAGCATGTTGTGCGCAGGTACTATCGCCATAAATATAAGCGCCATAAGCTTGCTGAATAAACGACGTTTCAATACCCGCATCGGTTAAAGCTTTATTAATAGCTTGTGCGGCCATAACTCGATATGGCTGTTGTTGACCCGGTTTGCAAAACTTGATCATACCAACGCCCGCAACAATTACGTGACTCATTATTTTTTCTCCTGATTATTTCCAAAAACACCGTCAGCATCAAGCTGCGCCATTTGTTGCTCACTAAAAGCAAATTCTTCTACTAATACCTGATTATGCTCGCCCAAGGCACAGCCTTTAAATTTATAATTGCTACGACTTTGAGACATTTTTATTGCGCAAGCTACTTGTTTAATGCCATCAACTTCAACGATCATTTCGCGGCTTTGCAACTGCGGATGCTGGCACGCTTCTGCTAACGTTAATACCGGTTCAACACATACATCTAACTCGGCAAAAAACTGTTGCCAATAGGCAAAGCTTTGTGTTTTTAATAAAGCCTGCAAATGTTCCTTAAATTCAATTTGTTGGTTAACATCACTAGATAATGCCAAGATTAACCACTGCGGTTTATCTAGTGCATGGCATAACGCTTGTTTAAATTGCGGCTCTAAACCACCAATTGAAAAATAACGGTAGTCTTTGGTTTGATAATAATCATAAAATTGCTGACCATTTAATAACTCTTGCTCGGCGCCCGTTTCAACACCTGCACCAAGGTAATTAGCCGCCGCAATGGCATTTAAAGTAAATACTGCATCGGTAATACTAATATCTATATACTGACCAATGCCCGTTTCTAAGCGTTGGATCACCGCCGCCAATAAGCCCGCAACTAAATGCATGGAACCGCCCGCCACATCGGCTATTTGAATACCCGCAGGTACCGGCGCTTGATTTTTTCGACGACTATAGTCTTGAATGCCTGCCAAGGATAAATAGTTATTATCGTGCCCAGCGCGGTTTTTATTATCCCCTGTTTGTCCATAGCCAGTTAACGAGCAGTAGATGATTTTGGGGTTAATAAGCTTTAAATCGTTATAACTTAGCCCTAATTTTGCCATAACGCCGGGGCGAAATTGCTCAATAATGACATCATATTTACTGATCAATTGCTTTACAATAGCTATGGCAGCGGGTTTACGTAAATCAAGCGCCAATGATTTTTTAGAACGATTTAAATAGCGATGAGTATAGGAGCACTCGCCGTCTTTTTCACCCAACTCACGCGCTAAATCAATACGATTGGGCGCTTCGATGCGCAACACTTGCGCGCCTAAATCAGCTAACAATAAACTCGCAAACGGCCCCGGTAATAAGGTTGAAAAATCTAATATTTTTAAGTTTGCTAATGCTGACATAACAGCCCTTTTTATTTATCATTGATCATTTATCATTGATCATTAATCGTATACACCTAATCGCGCACATTAACCACGAAGACTAATCGCGCAAGAGGTCGCGACTAATAATTTCTTTCATAATTTCAGAGGTGCCGCCGTATATACGTTGCACCCGCGCATCAACAAATTCGCGCGCGATACGGTATTCGGTCATATAACCGTAACCACCAAAAAATTGTAAACATTCATCGGCAACTTTACCTTGTAGTTCAGTCACATGAAGTTTTGCCATCGATGCGGTCGTGGTATCAAGCTTATTGGCGGCTAACAAGTCAACACATTGATCAACAAAGGCTTTTTGTACTCGTACTTGCGTAGCTAATTCGGCTAATTTAAAACGAGTATTTTGAAAATCGGCTATACGTTTACCAAAGGCATTACGCTCTTTCACGTAATCTATGGTAATTTCTAACATCCCTTCGGCAGCAGCTTGACCACTGATCGCCAGCATTAAACGCTCGCGTGGTAATTCTTGCATCATGGTAATAAATCCCATGTTTAAGGGGCCGAGCAGCGCATCATCAGCAACAAACATTTCATCAAAAAACAATTCTGAGGTGTCTTGGCAATGAATACCTAATTTACTGAGTTTTTTACCTTTTACAAAACCTTTGCTGTTGGCTTCAACAATAAATAACGAGATGCCTTTAGCGCCGGCACTGGG
>CAZVPC010000252.1:0-3026 GCA_964629005.1 uncultured Pseudoalteromonadaceae bacterium
AGCAAGTGACTATCGGTATGAATTCGGGCCGTATAAGTGACCCGAACACTGGGCGTATCTTGAATTGGGATCCAAGAACGCGCATGAATAGCTTCGTTCTGGCTAAACATAAACGGGTATTTTTTGCCCGCAGTTTGCTCGGGTGACAACCATTGCAAACCCGACGCTTTAGCCGTTGATGAGTAATAGATGCGTAACGCAGCCGCCTTAAATTTAGGTGTTATCGTTAATTTTGAGCCTAAAACAGCATCTCGTTGTGCCAAAGCAAATGGAACTTTAGTCCAAGAACCATTGATTGATTTGGCTAATACTTTATAAATAATTAAATCGCGCGTATCTAAATAAATAGGAGCAAGATCATCAATTAACCATGTCAATTTTAATTCAGCGAAACCAGATAACGATTTTTTTTCAAAATCCACGGTAAGATCAAGATGAATATTTGTGGTTTTTACCTGATCATAATTAGCATAACTATAGCTGTCTGCTAATTTTTCAGCGCCGTTTGCCCATACCGACTGCGTCACAAAAACACTAACTAACACTATCCAACGTAACAATTGCTTCATTATTATTATTCCTACCAAATAAGAGTGCCATAAAAATAGGCCTGTAGATTACAGTGAACCTACAGGCCTATTCAACTAAATAGCTTATTATTTATAAAATTAAAGTGCGTTTTTTTGTGACAGTTGGCAACTCGATGCTACAGTTAGCCCAAAATATCAACTTTTGTCTAAATGGATCACCACCCGTCTATTTTTCGCCCGACCCAAAACGGTTTGGTTTGAGCCAACATGGCGTTTTTCACCGTAACCTTTTGATTCAATACGAGTCGCATCAACACCACTTTTGATCAGATAATTTCTAATTTGATTAGCTCTTTTTTCTGATACCCGTCTATTCAGATCACGACCACCATAACTGTCGGTATAAGCATTAATTAACACCAAATCTAACTTAGGATCTAAGCTTAAATATTCAGTAATTTGTGTAATTCTTTTTTGTGAGGCTTTGGTTAATTTATCACTGCCAAATTGATAACGTAAAATAGTATCTGAAATATCTTCAAAACTGTAATCTAACAAATTTCCTAAACAAGAAACAAACTCCTGATAAGCCCCCTGAAATTTAGCCGTTGATAAAGAAACCGCTATTTTATCATTATCGTCATACCAATCATTATAATAAAAGGTAGGATTCATACCCTGCTCTAGTTCATTTAACATAGACCAAGCAATTTTTTTCGGCAAGCCCGGTGAATATTGTTTATACAATTTCATTTTGGCCATAACGTGATCGCTCGATCCCGGACGCCATTTAGGCGCAACGGCTCGTAATTCAGCAAAATTATAACTATCGGGCAAACGCAGCATGTCTAACTTAAATTCCATGTTTAACTTTCGACTTGCTTTACTATAAAATATTGCCTGACCGTAGTTGGGAATATTATGAGATAAGCTACATTTTAGACGCGTTTTTGCCACAAATTGCCAATTTGCTTGATCTAATTTAGCAGCATATTGTCGAATACCTGCTTGAGAATAAGTAGAGCTAAAAACTAACGCCGCAAGCGCAATTATTTTTTTCATAAGATGCAAATAAATAAACTTTAAAGGGGTGACTCTCTTGTTATCGACCTAATAATGAAATACTTTACTACTTTTGAGTAATAGATAATACTACCTAGAGTGAAATTATGCTTAGAGTAATTTTTAATCAAATAAAATCTCCGTTTTAAATTTAGCATTCCAACATGATCGCTGCATTTTAAGGTACTACGAAAGTTATACTCAGCGAAAACTTGTTTATTTAAGTGCTGCTATAACAAAAATTTCAACTAGCAACTCTACTCTTGCCATATGTATAACTTATCTAGTGACAGCAATAGATTTATTACCCAAAGCGTAGTCAATAACACTCTCCACCAGAATATCGGTTGAAGCCAGTAAAGGAACAGGTAAATTACTTCCATCTAGTATCAACGGAATTTCAGTGCAACCAGCAAGTAATATTTGTGCACCATTTTCCACTAAGTTGTTAGCTAAGAGTTTCATTTTTTGATGAACGTCTTTATTGCGTTCACCTGCTTTTATGCGATAAAGCAAAGACATAAAGCTTTTCAATTGTAAATCACTCCAAAGAACAGTTTCAAAACCGGCTATTGTTAAAGCACCTTGATACAATTGTGCATTCAGGCAACCTTCGGCAGCCATTAGCCCTACTTTTTTTCTATCCCCCCACGAGTCAGTTAATTTTGCGACAACCTCATCAATAATGCTGACGAAGGGTATCTTGATAGCCCCTCGAATATCGTTTTCAAAAGCATGGGCGGTATTACAAACCATGGCAATAAAATCAGCTCCGGATTTTTCTAAATTTTTAGCCATCAGCGCAAGATAAGCGCCAACATTCTCGCCTTCACCATTAATCGCGGCTTGGCGGTTGGGAACTTTAGGATTGTGATCGATCATTAGGTGAATATGATCCTGATCGGTACTATTCTCTGATCGTGTATTGGTTTGTGTAATGATCTTACTCATAAAATCAACAGTAGCTTCTGGTTCCATGCCACCGAGTATTCCAGGGATAGTCACTTGATTTATTTTATTCATGAATGGTTCAAACTCCATCAGTGATTTATACAACAAAAAGGAGGCAATCTAAATTGAAATAACCTTGCTTAGATTTTTACCAATAATTACAAAGAAGCGTCAGTTATTCATTTGAGCGAGGAACTGCCAAAAATCGGCAACGACCTGTGTTTTGCTAGTTTTATGAGCATATAACATCACCTTTAAATCTATTTTAGGCAGTTCATCAAGTATCATTAAACTGCCGTCATTAAGTTCTTTCTCGATGATACCCATAGGTATCCATGCTATGCCAACGCCTTGTAATACCATGGTTTTAACCCCTTCACTCAATGCAGTTTCATAAACCATTTAATGTCCATTATTCATCATCTTGTGTTATACCAATCTCACTAAATATGTGCTCATTTCTACTTGTTAAAATCACCAACT
>CAZVPC010000253.1:0-3015 GCA_964629005.1 uncultured Pseudoalteromonadaceae bacterium
TGATTACAAGTCAGTTGCTCTACCAACTGAGCTAAGTCGGCACTACATTAAGTGGTGCGAATTCTAGAGTAATGTTTTGCCCCTTGCAATAGCTAATTTGAAAAAAAATGATGTTTTTGGCTGTTTGATGTTTTTTTGTTCGCAAAGTGGCTATTTAGCAAATTATGAGCAAGGCTAACTTAGGAAAGCATTCGTTTTTTACATTACCTTTAAATAACACTGCAAGCCTTTAAAAACAAGTTCTTCCACCAATTCAACTGTAAAATTAAGATGTTCTTTAATATAATGTGCATTACCACCTGTTAAAACAATATGATTTATTTCTATATCCTGTTGCTTGGCTTTTAGTAAAGCCATTTCAATTGCCCCAACCGTAGCTGCCAAACACCCATTATTAACATTTTCAATGGTACTCGTACCAAAGGCAATGACGCGAAGATTATCAGTATGCCCTTTTATATTAGCGGTATTAAATTGCAAACTAGAGTGCATCGTACCAATACCAGGAAAGATCCATCCCCCAATGTGCTGACCTTGCGCTGTAATTAAATCAATCGTTGTGGCCGTACCTAAATCTACAATCAAGCAAGTTTTTTCTGGATAAAGCACCTTTGCCCCGATCAAAGCTAACCAACGATCCACGCCTAGTTGTTCTGGTAAAGCATAGGCTGTTGTTACTGAAAACCGTTCTTTTTCACTAACAACTAGCTTTGTTTGAATATCTTTTTCTTTAGCTAAGCCAAGAATACGCCTCGTAATCTCAACATCACCAACACTAGCAATAATTAACTTTTCTACGGCAGACCAGTTTTGTTTAATATAAGCTGAATCAATCAAATTCAGATCTATATAAAAAATTTCCCCTAAAACCCCTTCGTTTTCATAGACAAATTTAGCTCTACTATTGCCGACATCAATTAATAGGTTCATCAACACTCCGTAAACTAACTTCTCCACCATAAACTGGTATGATTTTCCCTAACACTTCTAACATCATCGCCCCTTGTTCATTAACACCACGATATATACCAAACGTTTCTTTCTCGCCAGTAATTATTTTAACTGGTCGGTTAAGAAATATATCTTGTTGATGCCATTCATTGAGTAATGTTGAAAACCCCTCACTTTGATGCTTTTTCAAATAAACTGAAATACTGTGAATAATGTTTGCAACTAAGATATTTCTGTCAATTTTTTTCTGGCTGTATTCACTCAAATCAGTCCAAGGTTGAGTTATGTGCTGCGCGCTCAATTTAGACATTTTAATGTTAATACCAACACCAATCACACAATGGCTTAATCCTTGTGCTTGCCCTTCAAGATCTATGAGTATTCCTGCCACTTTTTTACCGGCAATATAAATGTCATTAGGCCACTTAAGCTGTATCTCACTATCAATTAGTGATTTTAAAACGTCACTGATCGCTAAACCAATAACAAGGCTCAATCCCATAGCTTCCGACATCCCTTGCTCTAAGGGCCAATACATTGATAAATAAATATGTGATCCAAATGGCGAAACCCATTGACGCCCTCGACGCCCTCGCCCTGCTTGTTGATATTCGGCAATACAAACCTGCCCTTTTTGCACTTGGCTAGGTATACGTCGTAATAAATAATTATTGGTGGAATCAATAATACTATGAACTTCAATAAGGTTTTTTAGTTTTAATAAGGCCAAATGTGCTTGAATTTTATTTGCATCTAACAGCACTAATGGTTGTGCTAATTTATAACCTTTGCCGGTAACACGAAAAACATCTAACCCCATATCGACAAGAGCTTTGACATGATTAGAAATAGCAGCACGACTGACACCTAAATAGTCGCCGAGTGTCTGCCCAGAAATAAACCTACCCGTTGATAAGTGTTTAATCAACTGCTCGCGGATCAATTTAGCCATTGACGATCACTGCTTATAGACATATCTGTAAGTAAAATTTCGCCTTGCTCTGCAATAATTCTAACTTCAGGTTTTAGTAAAACTTTAAACTTTTTTAAAACCTGCTGCTGAATATATTGAGCAAGCTCAAAAATATCTTTCCCTGTACCTTGATTATAATTTATTAAAACTAACGCTTGTTTATCGTGTACACCAACATTGCCTTGTCTTAGTCCTTTTAAACCAGTGTGCTCAATTAGCCAACCAGCCGCTAATTTAACATCACCATTTTTTTGGTCATAATGTGCTATACCTCCAAATTGTTTTTGTAAAATTTGAAAATTATTAGCACTAATGGTTGGGTTTTTGAAAAAACTTCCTGCATTTGGAAAAACTTTAGGTTCAGGTAATTTGGCACTACGCAAGCAGATAACTTGATTAAATACATCACGAGCAGAAACCGACTCTCCCAATTCAAACAAACCTTGATACTTTAACGTTGGTTGCCAAGTTTTCGGAAGGCAGAGCGTAACAAAGGTGATCAATCCTTTGTTTTTAAAGGAATTTTTAAAAACACTTTCACGATAACAAAACTGACACTGCTCTTTACTAAGCGTGATGGTTTCTCCAGATGAAAATTCAAACCATTCTACTGACAAACAGACATCAGCAAATTCAACACCATAAGCGCCTATATTCTGCACAGGTGCCGCACCCACACTGCCAGGGATCAAAGCCAAATTTTCTAAGCCATTAAGACCATTATCAAGGCAGTAGCAAACTAAATCATGCCAATTTTCACCCGCAGCAACGTTAACAAGAAAAGCATCTTCAGTTTCACTAAGAGTGATCCCTTTCATCTTCATTTTAATAATAGTTGGCGCCGCTTTATCAGTAAACAACGTATTAGAGCCTTCGCCTAAGATATAAAAATTATTGCTGAGAATATTCGACAGCGAATTCAAATCGGCATAAGTATTAATTTCAATTAACTGATCTGTCGAACAATCGACTGCAAAGGTGTTAAGAGACTTTAGTGAATAATAATTTTGGCTATTCATAATGACATTAATATTTGATTTTAGTAATTATACCAATTCTATTCATTAAAGTGATCATCTTTAAACAGTATA
>CAZVPC010000254.1:0-2988 GCA_964629005.1 uncultured Pseudoalteromonadaceae bacterium
AACCTCTTCAGTTATAAAAACAAATATTATCCTATCATTAAGTTATTAAAATAATTTAATTTCGCAAAAAACAGTCTATTTTCCAATCAACACTTGACGAAAACACAATTATCCAACATAAATATACTATTCAATAAATTTATCTTAATTGATCTAGATCAATTAAAGTAAATAAAAAATAATAAAACAGACCAACAGGGATATTAGGAGAAAAATATGATCTTAAATCGAATATGGGGCTTATATGCACATCCGAAAAAAGAATGGCAATCAATTGAAAAACTTAATGAAAGTTCATTCTATAGTCTGATCCATATATTAACCATTGCCCTAATACCTGCTGTTTGTGGCTATTATGCTGCAGCACATATTGGCTGGATTATTGGTACGGGTGAACCCATAATGCTAACCAAATCAAGTGCTTTAACAATGGCTGTAACCATGTATTTTGCACTCGTTGCGGGTGTACTAGCATTAGCCTATTTAATTTATTGGATGGCGGTAACATTTGACTCAAAACCAAGCTTTACCCAATCAATAGAGCTTGCTGCGTACACGGCAACACCATTGTTAATGATTGGTATAACAGCCTTGTATCCTGTCTTATGGTTTGTGGTTGTCGCTGGTTTATGCGCAGTATGTTATTCCGTTTATTTATTATATTCTGGCGTGCCTATTATGATGAATATACCGGAAGAAAAAGGTTTTATCTATTCAAGTTCAGTGGTCACTTGTGGACTAATTCTGATGGTTAGCTTGTTAGCCGCAACGGCAATGATGTGGACGATGGGATTTGGTCCCGAACATTTACACTAATTTATTTAAATTTTTATAAATGAGCATTCAAGACACAAAAAGTTAAGGCACAAAAAGGTGCCTTAACTGGTTTTAGGATTGTTATTAAATATCTTCGTTATGCAAATCAATGTTAGAGTCTGCATTGGCATCTGACGTTTCTTTACTTTGATCATTACGTTGTGCATCAAGCTTTTCTAAGTAATGTTGATCAATATCATTGGTTATATAATTGCCATTAAAAACCGATGTTTCAAAATGTTTAATCTCATTATTAGCAAGTCCAACGGCAGCGACTAAATCTTCAAGTGATTGGTAAATTAATTTATCGGCACCAATTAACTGACAAATATCGTCATTTTCTCGACCATATGCAATTAATTCATTAGCACTTGGCATGTCAATACCATATACATTGGGAAATCGAATTTCAGGTGCTGCCGAGGCAAAATAGACTTTTTTAGCTCCCGCTTTTCTTGCCATATTAATAATTTGTTCTGAGGTAGTACCACGAACAATGGAATCATCAACCAGTAAAACGTTTTTATCTGTAAACTCTGCACTAATTGCATTAAGTTTTCTGCGGACAGACTTTTTACGCTCTTCCTGACCTGGCATGATAAAAGTACGACCAATATAACGATTTTTAACAAAACCTTGGCGATAAGGTAAATTAAGCTGTTGTGCTATTTGTAATGCGGTATCACACGAGGTTTCAGGAATGGGGATCACTACATCAATATCAAGATCATCCCATTGTTGGGCTATTTTTTCACCGAGTTTTTTACCCATTTCAACACGAGAAGCATAAACTGAAATTTTATCCATAGTCGAATCAGGGCGAGCAAAATAAACATATTCAAAAATACAGGGACTAAAATTAGGGTTATCAGCACATTGCCGACTAAATAATTGCCCCTCTTCAGTAAAAAAAATTGCTTCACCGGGAGCAACATCACGCACAAATTCAAAATCACAAGCATCTAAGGCAACAGACTCTGATGCTACCATATACTCTACCCCAGTTTGCGTTTCGCGTTTACCAAACACCATAGGTCTGATGCCATTAGGATCGCGAAAAGCCAACATACCATGGCCAATAATCAGTGCTACCGTGGCGTAAGCGCCTCTAATTCTATGATGAACTTTTTCAATCGCATCAAAAATATTGTCAGCCGACAACGATAAATCATCAATTTTTTGTAGTTCATAAGCAAGAATATTAAGCAATAATTCGGAGTCTGAACTGGTATTTACATGACGTCGAGCTTTAGTAAATAACCATTCTCTTAATTCACTTGCATTAGTTAAGTTACCATTATGAGCTAACGAAATACCAAAAGGAGAATTGGCATAAAACGGTTGCGCCTCTGATGAACTTGACGAACCAGCGGTTGGATAACGAACATGAGCAATACCAATATTGCCTTGCAAGCGCATCATATGCCGAGTATGAAATACATCTTTAACCAAGCCATTAGCTTTACGCAATCTAAATTTATTATCTTGGATCGTAACAATACCGGCAGCATCTTGTCCTCGATGCTGTAAAACGGTCAAACCATCATACAATAGTTGACCTACTGCTGATTGACCAACAATACCAACAATACCACACATGAATGTACTCTCCGTTAACGAGTTATTTATTTAAGAAACTAGATGATTGATTTAGATAGTCAAAGAACCATTCAACCACAATGGAAAATTCTGGTATTAATTGTGAACTTTGCCACCATTGACTACCTGCTACTGGCGTAAAAGCATCTAAAAAGAAGAGTAAGGCGCTCACAATTAAAACCCCACGCAATGCTCCAAATGCTAAGCCTATTACTCGATCTGTACCCGACAAACCTGTTTTTGACACCAGCTGACCAATTAAATAATTAATCATAGCGCCAATAATTAAGGTGGTTACAAAAAGTATGCTAACAGCTGCGGCATTACGTAAAAAAAGATCAGCAATATTGGTTAATAAACTGGCAAGATTTTCATAGAAATTACTGGCAACAAAAAAGGCACCAATCCAAATAACTAAAGAAATAGCTTCTTTAACAAAACCTCGGATCAAACTAATTAATGTTGAAATGCCAACAACTGCCAAAATGGCATAATCTATCCAAATCATAGTACGAATTGACTCCGAATTGACTTTTCGCTTAGTGGCGCGAATTCTACCAGAATTGCTAACTA
>CAZVPC010000255.1:0-2963 GCA_964629005.1 uncultured Pseudoalteromonadaceae bacterium
AAAAAATAATTTCTCGTTATACTCGACTCTTGCCTAAAGCATAGCTATAATTCTGCGTCATAATTTTAATCAGGACATCTTTTTCGGGTTACCCGAAGCTTTGTAGTTTATTAACTACTGGGTTAAAGCTAATTATTATTACCAATGGTTAGTTTTTATAATAGATGCGTTATAAAAAAGCGTAAATGCGCTAAGTTTTGAGGTATATAAATGCAAGTTTCAGTTGAGACTATTGAAGGTTTGGAACGTCGTTTAACGATCACAGTTCCTGCCGAGACAGTAAATGTTGAAGTAAAAAATCGTCTGCGTCACATCGCTAAGACCCAACGTATCAATGGTTTCCGTCCTGGTAAAGTACCACCGTCAGTGATCCAAAAGCGTTATGGTAAAGGTGTTCGTCAAGAGGTGACAGGCGATTTAATGCAACGTAATTTTGTTGATGCGATTGTTGCTGAAAAAATCAATCCGGCTGGTCGTCCGCAATTTGTTGAAAAGAGCAGTGCCGACAGTGATTCTATTGAATTTGAAGCAACCTTTGAGGTTTATCCAGAAGTTGAATTAAAAGCCTTAGAAAGTATTGCAGTTGAGCGTCCCCTTGTTGAAGTTACTGACAAAGACTTGGATGAAATGTTTGTTACCTTGCAAAAGCAGCATCAAACATGGAAAGAAAACAAACGTAAGAGCAAAAAAGGCGATAAATTAACCATCGATTTTACCGGTCGTATTGATGGCGAAGAATTTGAAGGTGGTAAAGCGGAAGGATTTGAACTTGAGCTAGGCGCAAGTCGTATGATCCCAGGTTTTGAAACCGATATTATTGGTATGAAAGTGGGCGAAGAAAAAACCATTAAGATCACTTTTCCAGATGATTATCATGCCGAAAACCTAAAAGGTAAAGACGCAGAATTTGATATTGTTGTTCATAAAACAGAAGGTCCGGTGTTACCTGAAATTAATGAAGAGTTTGCAAAACTTTTTGGTGTTGAAAGTGGTGATGTTGAGGCATTAGGTGTTGAAGTCCGTAAAAATATGACCCGAGAATTAACACAAGCAGTTAAAGCAAAAGTTAAAGAGCAGGTTATTGATGGCTTACTTGCAGCTAATGAAGTTGATTTACCTAAAGCGTTAGTTGCGCAAGAAGTTGATGTGTTACGTCAACAAGCAATGCAACGTTTTCAAGGGAAAATGGACCCTAAAAACATGCCAGAATTACCAGATGAAATGTTCACTGAACAAGCTCAGCGTCGAGTGAAAATTGGTTTGTTATTAGGTGAAGTGATCAAAGTTAATGACTTAAAAGTTGATGAAGCGAAAGTTATTGAACTGATCGAGTCAGCGGCATCAGCTTATGAAGACCCACAAGAAGTTATTGATTATTACAAGAGCAATCAAGAATCGAATCAACAAATGCAAAATGTTGCTTTAGAAGAACAAGCCGTTGAATTTTTGACTGAAAAAGCCAGCGTTAAAGATAAAAAAGTAAGTTTTAAAGATATTATGAATCCTGAAGCCAAATAAGCTAACTTGATTCTATTGACATTGCTTTAAGCAATCGCTTAAATGGCTTATATGTTTTTTTCATATAAGCCATTTTTTATTTAAAAGGATTATCTGTTGTTTACATCTCATAAAAATTTGCATGATATTACTAATATCGCTAGCAATAAAGCTCCTGAAAGTGCATTAGTACCTATGGTCGTTGAACAAACTGCTAAAGGTGAACGCTCTTACGATATATATTCTCGTTTATTGAAAGAACGGGTTATTTTCTTGTGTGGTCAAGTAGAAGATCACATGGCTAATTTAATTATTGCCCAATTGTTGTTTTTAGAATCAGAAAGCCCAGAGAAAGATATTTTTCTTTATATTAACTCTCCGGGTGGTTCAGTTTCTGCGGGTTTAGCCATTTACGATACGATGAAATTTATTAAGCCTGATATTAGTACGGTGTGTATTGGTCAAGCCGCGAGTATGGGCGCTTTTTTATTATCAGGTGGTGAAAAAGGTAAGCGTTATTGTTTACCCAATGCCCGAGTGATGATCCATCAACCTTTAGGGGGGTATCAAGGTCAAGCGTCAGATTTTGAAATTCATGCTAAAGAAATTTTATATATTAAAGAAAAACTTAATCGTTTAATGGCTGAGCATACCGGACAATCTTTTGATAAAGTTTCACAAGATACTGATCGTGATAATTTTCTTAGCGCTGAAACTGCGGTTGAGTACGGTTTAGTTGACGGTATACTAGAAAAAAGAAGTGATAAATAGGTTAATCGTTAATTAATATTGTTATCTGGGTGTTTTGTGAAATACTTAAGGTATAAAATGGTACTTATTAAAGTATTAGGTATTAAGTTTTTTTGTTTTATTTAAGGTTAGAGGTACCGTATGACCGATATGAAAAAAGGTGACGGTGATAACGGCAAGTTGCTGTATTGTTCATTTTGCGGCAAAAGCCAACATGAAGTTCGCAAGTTAATTGCAGGGCCTTCCGTATTTATTTGTGATGAATGTGTCGAATTATGTAACGATATTATTCGGGAAGAAATTCAAGAAATTTCACCTAAGCAAGATAAGGAAAAATTACCTTCACCGATTGAGATCCGTGAAAGTCTAGACGATTATGTTATTGGTCAAGATCATGCTAAAAAAGTGTTAGCGGTGGCCGTTTATAATCATTATAAACGGTTGCGAAATGGTGATGCACATAATGGTATAGAGCTCGGTAAAAGTAATATTTTGTTAATTGGTCCAACGGGTAGCGGTAAAACCTTGTTAGCAGAAACATTAGCGCGTTTACTCGATGTTCCTTTTACTATGGCAGATGCCACCACTTTAACCGAAGCCGGTTATGTGGGTGAAGATGTTGAAAACATTATTCAGAAATTGTTACAAAAATGCGATTATGATGTTGAAAAAGCACAACGAGGCATTGTTTACATTGATGAAATTGATAAAATTTC
>CAZVPC010000256.1:0-2907 GCA_964629005.1 uncultured Pseudoalteromonadaceae bacterium
TTAGTGCCTGCTCTTTGTTATTGTTGTTGGGCTGTCAATCGGTACCATCGCAACCCAGTGTGGTAAAAAATGCGTTAGATAAAATGATCGCGGCTAGTAACAAGCATGCCAGCCCTAAACCGTTAACGCATATTCCCTCAGCAGTGCAACAAGAATTAATTCAACAGAGTATGGGGCAAGCTCGACAAGGTTTATTAGCTGAAAAACGTTTAGAAATAGCCGCTAATAAAATTGATGCGCAAGACTTTTTTGCGGCAATTGTTGAAGACTCACCCTATAGCGTGGCAGTTCACCCCGACGTGACCGGACAAATCACTTTAAATCTTAAAGATGTTACCATTGATGAAGTGCTTGAGGTGCTACAAGATCTTTATGGTTATGACATTCGTCGCCAAGGCAAAGTGATCCAAGTTTATCCCGCGGGTTTACGTACAGAAACCATTCCGTTAAATTATTTATTTGTTAAACGTTCGGGTTTATCAACCACCAGTATTAATTCGGGTGGTGTTTCAGAAAATGATCCTAACAGTTTAAATAGTGGTAATCGCTCTAACAATGGTAACCGTTCTAACAGTCTCAATAATTCTGGCAACAATAGCAATAATACCAGTGGTTATGGACAATCTAATGAACAACCTCGCAGTGGTATTAATATTTATACGGAAAACACGTCCGATTTTTGGGGAGAATTAAAGACGACGTTAGAGTCACTTATTGGTACTAAACAAGGGCGTTCAGTTATTGTTTCCCCGCAAGCGGGTTTAGTGACTATTCGCGCCTTTCCAAATGAAATAAAAGCAGTTAAACGTTTTATTGAACAATCACAAGCACATCTACATCGACAAGTGATTATTGAAGCAAAAATTATGGAAGTCACCTTGAACGACGATTTTCAGCAAGGCGTTCGTTGGGATAAAGTGCTTAATCATGTCGGTTCAACCGATATTAATTTTTCTACTACGGGGACTATTGCCGGCAATGTTATTTCAAATTTAATTGGTGGTACGTCGGCGATTGGCTTTAATAATAGAGATTTTTCTGGGGTGATCGATTTGCTCTCAACACAGGGCAATGTACAGGTTTTATCAAGTCCCAGAATTACCGCCATTAATAATCAAAAAGCGGTAATAAAAGTGGGTGACGATGAATATTTTGTCACCAATGTTTCTAGTACCACTACCACAGGAACGGCAACAACGGTCACTCCTCAAGTAGACTTAACCCCGTTTTTCTCTGGGATTGCTTTAGATGTAACCCCACAAATAGATAAAGACGGTGAGGTGGTATTGCATGTGCATCCGTCAGTTACGGTAACCGCAGAGCAAGTTAAAAAAATCACTTTAAGCGGTCAAGATATTATCTTACCGCTGGCAAAAAGTAGTGTGCGCGAATCCGACACCATTATTCATGCAAAATCTGGCGAAATCGTAGTTATTGGTGGTTTGATCGAAACGCGTAAAATTGATAACGAATCTAAAACGCCACTATTGGGTGATATTCCGTTGATTGGTGGGCTGTTTAAAAGCAAAGGGCAAACCACTCAAAAGAAAGAATTGGTTATTTTGCTTAAGCCAACGGTGGTTGATCAAAATACTTGGAAAAACCAATTAAGAGATGCTCGCGCGTTGTTAAAAGAATGGTTTCCTGAAGAAAAATAATTTAACTATCAAAATATTGGTAAATAACAATACAACATGTATTTATATCACTTTGGCTTAACTGAATTGCCGTTTACTTTAACGCCCAATACTAACTTTTACTTGGGCTTGCAGCCGCATGACGAAGCGCTATCTGTTTTGTTAACGGCGTTAAAAACCGGTGAAGGATTTATTAAAGTGATCGGTGAAGTAGGCACAGGTAAAACCTTACTGTGTCGTAAGGTGTTGAATGAAATACCGGAGCATTTTATTACCGCTTATATTCCTAATCCTTATTTAAATCCAGAAGAGTTACGCCGAGCGGTGGCGAGTGAATTAGGGGTTAAACAGGCATTACGGATGAATGCCCAATTATTAACGCAAAGAATTCAACAGCGATTACTTGAATTGCATCAGCAAGGTCATTCCGTGGTGTTAATTTTAGACGAAGCACAGGCCTTGCCCGAAGACAGTTTGGAAGCGTTGCGTTTATTTACTAATTTGGAAACCGAAACGCGTAAATTATTACAAGTGGTATTGTTTGCTCAACCTGAGTTGGATCAACGCTTAAGTGAAGATCATTTTCGACAATTGCGTCAGCGTATCACTTTTTCTTACCAACTTAGAGCAATGACCGCCAGTGAAGTGAGTCAGTATGTTAACCATCGCATGAAAGTCGCTGGATATAAAAATAAAGACAACAATGCCTTATTATTTTCTTTAAGCTTGTGTAAAAAAATAGCAAAAGCTAGCCATGGCATCCCAAGACTAGTCAATATTTTGTGTCATAAAATGTTGATGTTAGCTTATGGCCAAGGTTGTTATCAGTTAACGGCACAACAATTAAAATTAGCGATCAAAGACACTGAAGATGCGCAGACCCTTTTATATACACTGCCCGTTTTAGTGACAACTGTGGTGGTTATTGCGTTATCATTAACGAGTTACTTTATTTTTGGAGTACAGCCTTGAGCATTGGAACAGCCTTGAGCATTGGAGTACAGCCTTGAGCATTGGAGTACAGCCTTGAGCATTGGAGTACAGCCTTGAGCGTTATTAATCAAATGCTAAAAGACTTAGATCAGCGGCAGCACGAGCAACAAAAGCGTACTCATGCGAAAGTAGAGACGGTAATACCGTCCAGTAGATCTATTAAAGTTTGGTTGATCATTGCTATTACTATGGTGTGTACTTTAGTGATAATTTATGGAAGTTATTTATTTTATCAAAATCAGCGATTAACAGAATCGTTAGCTCGACAAGAGATACC
>CAZVPC010000257.1:0-2892 GCA_964629005.1 uncultured Pseudoalteromonadaceae bacterium
TAGTTGCAAAAAAGATCACTGCTGCTGAGGCAGCGATAACTAAAAAGAAAGTACTGTAGTCAACAAATGATAATACGGTTAAATAGGTGACGGCACCAACATTACCATAAGCTCCGGCCATCCCAGCAATTTGTCCAGTCATGCGTCGTTTAACTAAAGGGACAATAGCAAATACTGCACCTTCACCTGCTTGTACAAAGAAAGAACAAGCCATAGTCGCAATAACCGCTAGTGGAATTGCCCAAGTGCCATCAATTTGTCCTAAAATAGTATAACCAACAGCTAAACCGCCCACTAGGATCATTAGACTTTTTCGGCGACCAAATTTATCACTAAACCAGCCTCCCGTTGGGCGGGCAACTAAGTTCATAAAAGCAAATCCAGAAGCAAGTAAACCTGCTTTAACTGGGCTTAAGCCGTCAAAAGTTTCTAGAAAGAATAGCGGTAACATTGATACAACAGCAAGTTCAGAGCCAAAGGTAACAAAATAAGAAACATCTAAAATGGCTACTTGCTTAAAATCATATTTTTCTATATCGGCAACGCCGTGTTTTAAATGTTCTGCATTGACGCGCCAAATAGAATGAACTTGAATAACAAATAATACTGCTAAAGAAATCCACATTATTTCCATTGTTTGACTAGAAAATAAATTAACGCCTGTAGGAGAAAGTTTCCATGCAAGTACGGCTAAGGCAAGGTACATAGGAATATTCATGAATAAGTAAAAATAGAAATCTTTCCAACTTGTTACTTCTAAACCACCTGATTTTTTGGGCTTAAAATAAGTAGAACCTTTGGGCGTGTTACGTGCGGCTACATAAAAAAACACGCCGTAGATGCCAGCCATAACGCCGGTTAAACCCAACGCGTAACGCCAACCATCGGCACCACCAAACGCGTACGCTATGGTAGGTAAGGTCATTGCAGCAGCAGCTGAACCGAAATTACCCCAGCCACCATAAATGCCTTCAGCTATACCTACTTGTTTGGCAGGAAACCATTCACCGACTAAACGGATACCAATAACAAAGCCAGCGCCAACAAAACCAAGTAAAAATCTAAATAATGCCAACTGTTCAAAACTATCTGCCATGGCAAAACCGACACAGATAAAGGAAGAAATAACTAATAAACAGCTATAAATTATCCGTGGTCCAAATTTGTCAACTAAGATACCGATCACTATTCGCGCGGGGATCGTTAGAGCAACGTTTAAAATCATTAACGCTTTGACTTGTGCGCTAGATAAATCGAACGCCTCTTTGATAAAAACTAATAAAGGGGCATGGCTAAACCACACCACAAAAGTAAGAAAAAACGCAAACCACGTAACATGAAGCGTTTTTATTTTGGGATCTGCAAAGTTGAGCAGATTCATTTTTCCTTCGTGTGCCATATTGTTAACTCCAGCATGTTATTCATGCATAATAGTGCTTAAAATTTAATGTTGCCAGTTTGCATGCTTGGTTATAATTTTTATTGACTCAGGTCAACAAAGCGAGTTACAAGGTATAACAAAATAAAGAGTAGTTAATTTACATCAAATTCACGAGATATTTTATGAATATTCAGCAACGATACTCTTATCGCGCTTTAACTATGGCTACTTTAGCATTCGCCGCTTGTTTTTCTGTGTGGACACTGTATTCCATTTTAGGAATTGAGTACAAAGAACGTTTTGATTTAACCGCAACTGAATTTGGTTTGTTACTAGCGTCACCTATTTTTACCGGGGCAATATTTAGAATACCCGTAGGATTTTTTGCGGAAAAAGTTTCGTGTCGAAAATTATTTTTTTGGCAGATGTTAATAACTGTACCTCCTTTGTTTTATCTACCTTATGTTGAAACTTATCAAGGTTTAATTATATTAGGATTTGCGATAGGGCTAAGTGGCGTCTCTTTTACTATTGGTATTCGTTATGTTACCGATTGGTTTGACACTAAACGACAGGGGTTTGCATTAGGCGTTTTTGGTGCTGGTAATGCGGGAGCTGCAATCACTTTAGTGTTAGTGCCGTTTATTATCGACAGCTATGGTTGGCAAGCAATTGGTCCTATATATGGTATCGGTATGTTTATTATGGCGATTATTTTTCGTTTGATTGCACCTGAAATTAATAAATTTTATCAACAAAAAAGTGAGCATGATTTTGCATTTTATTTAGCACCATTAAAAGACTTAAAGGTTTGGCGCTTTGGGCTATATTATTATTTTGTTTTTGGTAGTTTTTTGGCACTTATTTTATGGTTACCTCATTATTACGTGAGTGCTTATAAATTGTCGTTAACACAAGCAATGGCATTAACGCTATTATTTGTTGCAAGTTCAAGTATGGTTCGTGCTGTTGGTGGCTGGTTTGCTGATGCTTATGGCGCTAGAGCCATTAATTGGACCGCATTTTGGATCTGTATGGTCTGTTTGTTTTTTTTAAGCTATCCACCGACAACCATGACTATTCATGGTGTAAATAAAGACGTTAAAATATTTTTTGAAGTTAATGTATGGTTGTTTACCCTTTTAATTTTTATTATAGGTATTGCCCAAGGCTTTGGTCGAGCCAGTGTTTATAAAATCATTTATGATTATTACCCTAATCACATGGGTAGTGTTGGTGGTTTAGTAGCCGCTATTGGTGCGTTAGGTGGCTGCACATTGCCGATTATGTTTGGCCTAGCCGTTGACTTGATCGGTGTTTATAGTGCTTGTTTTATGTTGCTTTATGGTGTGTTAGCGACTTGTATGATGGTGATGTACATGGCGATAAAAGCCGAGCGACAACAAAAGTTATTACGAGACTCCATTGCTAATAATTTTTTAGAACAAGATTAACTGACTTAATTCAAGGTGACATTAATACCAATCTCACTAAATATGTGCTCATTTCTA
>CAZVPC010000258.1:0-2880 GCA_964629005.1 uncultured Pseudoalteromonadaceae bacterium
TTTGCCATGGGAGCCATGGGTACAGATACCGCGATAGAAACTGCCGATGTTGCTTTAATGGATGATGATTTAAACAAAATTGCTAGCTTTATTACCTTATCACGAGCTACACGGCAATTATTAATCCAAAACATTAGTTTTGCGCTGTCAATAAAAGTGCTCTTTTTAGTATTAGCTTTATACGGTCTTAGCACCATGTGGATGGCCGTTTTTGCTGATGTTGGCACGAGTTTATTGGTCGTCGCGAATGGACTAAGATTATTAAAAAAATAACGTTTGCTTTAAATGCAAAAAATATATAAAAAAAATACAATTCATAATGCTTTAGTCTAATAAAAACTTGCTAAATAAAATATATCTGCTTACTTGGCAAAGAAAAAAAATACTGCTATCACTAATACTATTTTACTTTTTCAAAGGGAATATTATGAATTTGTCTGCGCATGGAAGTTACCGTTTAAATTTTAAAAACAACATTCTATATGTTGAGGCTGAAGGACCATTTAATGCAGAAATATTAAAAAAATATTCTCACGACATGAAAAAAATAGTCGAAGAAAACAAAAGTAAACGTTGGGCTGCTTTAGTCACGTATCATGGCAATGGTATTTTTACGCCTGATGCTGAAGATGCGCTCATTGAAGTAACTAAATACCGCGCTAAAAATGGCATGATTGCCAATGCCAGCGTTTTAAAAGAAAGCATACATGCCGATTTACAACAAACCCAATTAGCCAGAATTTATCAAACCGCCAAGGTACGTAGCCATTTTTTTAGTGATGAACACAGCGCCAAAAATTGGTTGACGAAATTTTTAAAAGAAAATACTCCGCAAGCAAACCGTATATAACCCGCACACAAACCGTAGGCGGGGTTTCAGCCGCGCGAATAAATTCCCACCTACTACTCTTGTAAAAGCGCAGCAATAGTAACAATGCCTTGGCATGTTGCACCAGCGGCCCACAAACTATTAGCACTGCTATGATAAATAGAAGCCAGATCAAAATGTAACCAACCCTGACCCTTATTAGGCACAAAACGCGACAAAAAACCTGCAGCATTGCTCGCACCACCTGCGCCACCACCGGGTTGTGGGCGGCTATTGGCGGTGTCAGCAAAGGCTGACGGACATTTTTCTTGATGCCACGTCGCTAATGGCAATTGCCATAATAATTCATTGTTGGCATCAGCAACTGTTTTAACATGTGTAGCTAAGGGTTGATCTAACGAAAACAAAGCAATGTAATCGCCACCGGTTGCCATAACCGCAGCCCCTGTTAAGGTTGCTGCATTAATAATTCGTTTACTACCCGTTTCGCTAGCTGCCAATAAACCATCGGCGAGTACCACCCGACCTTCAGCATCAGTATTAGCAATTTCTACTTTAACGCCATTTTTATAAGTTAAAATATCACTCAGCTTATAAGCATCGCCACTCACCAAGTTTTCAGCGCAGCATAGAAATAATTTTACTCGTTGCTTTAAACCACTTTTAATCGCCAAGGCTAATGCGCCAGAGACAACCGCAGCGCCACCCATGTCTGATTTCATATCAAACATACCAACGCTGCTTTTTAAACTATAACCACCACTATCAAAGGTAATGCCTTTGCCAACCAAACTGGTTTCAACGGGAGCATTTGCATCGCCTGTTGGATTATAATCAACAATTAACAGACAAGGTTTGTTAACACTGGCTTTACCCACATGATAAATACCCGTCCAGCCTTTTTCCATCAATTGATCACCATAAATGGTATCAACACTAACGTGTTCAGGTGCTTGGCTTGTAATAAAATCAGCAGCCAGTTCAGCCAATTTTTCTGGGTATAATTGTGCGGGAGTTTGATTAACCAAATCACGTGCCCAGCCAAAGACAGCCAGTTTATTATTAAGTGCATTAACTTGTTCAGGTGAGCCAGTAAATTCAACCTCAGTTAATTTACCCACGCAAGTAAAACCTAAAACAAACGCCCATTGACTTGCCTCATCCCAATTATCTCCTGTTAGTACTGCGCGCTGTACTTTCAAGCCTTCAATTTTACGAGCTGCCTGTTGAATATTTCGCAAAGGATATTGTTCATTATTATCAATAAATATGACAATATCGTTATCAATAAATTGTATTAAATTATCACGTTGCCAATTATCTTGCTGGGTTGAAAGCTGAGTTAAACGAATATAAGTAGTTGACGTCATGTTAATTCCTGATCTTTTGCTGTGAATGAATATTTTGATGATATTTTGCGATATCATAACGTTAACAACCCGCAAAAACTATAAAATCAACCTAATGAGACTAAACTTACAAGCCGCCACACTCATTAAACGCTACCAGCGTTTTTTAGCCGATGTAATACTTGAAGATGGCTCTACTACCACCATTCATGTTGCTAATACTGGCGCAATGACGGGGTGTGCCAAGGTAGGCGATACCATTTGGTATAGCACTTCAAGCAACCCTAAGCGTAAATATCCATTTAGCTGGGAGTTAACGCAAACACAAACTGGCGATTTTATTTGTGTTAATACGCTGCGTGCTAATCAATTGGTAGCCGAAGCCTTGAAACATAATGTTATTAACGAATTAATCGGTTATAAAAACATAATTCCAGAGAAAAAATATGGCATTGAAAATAGCAGAATAGATTTTTTTCTTAGCGACAATGACAGTAAAAATCAAGCAGATGTATATGTTGAAGTTAAAAGTGTTACTTTACTCGATCCCAGTTCTGCAAATGGACAAGGTTATTTTCCTGATGCCATAACATTGCGCGGACAAAAGCATCTTCGAGAATTGATCGCTACAGTGGCGCAAGGGCACAGAGCAGTATTACTTTTTGCAATACTGCATTCAGGCATAAAAAACGTAAAAGCGGC
>CAZVPC010000259.1:0-2879 GCA_964629005.1 uncultured Pseudoalteromonadaceae bacterium
TTATTTGAACAATTGCGTGATGAGGTTTTAGCCGCAGTTAAAGTGGCTGAAAAAATTGCTAAGCCTGAGCTGCGTGATCTAGTCACTGATGTTTATGACCAAGTTCCTGCACATATAGAAATACAATATGCTGAACTTGTTGAACATATCAAACAGTATCCTGATGCTTATCCTGTTACCTCTGGGAGATTAAAATAATGGCACAAATGAATTTATTACAAGCCATTAATAATGCGCTTGATCTTGCTATGGCTGAAAATGACAGTACCTTATGTTTTGGTGAAGATGTCGGTTTTTTTGGTGGTGTGTTTCGCGCCACTAGTGGTTTACAAGAAAAATACGGTAAAGCGCGTTGCTTTAATACCCCGTTAACCGAACAAGGTATTATTGGTTTTGCCAATGGTTTGGCAGCACAAGGTTCTCGACCCATTGCTGAGATCCAATTTGCCGATTATATTTTTCCCGCTTTTGATCAAATTGTAAATGAATCGGCCAAATTTCGCTATCGTAGTGGTAATGAGTTTGATGTGGGTAAATTAACTATTCGTACTCCGTACGGTGGTGGTATTGCTGGTGGCTTATATCATAGCCAATCACCCGAAGCATATTTTACCCAAACACCAGGACTAAAAGTCGTTGTGCCACGTAACCCTTACCAAGCTAAAGGCTTATTACTCGCGGCAATTCGTGATGATAATCCGGTTATTTTCTTTGAACCTAAGCGGTTATATCGCGCCTCTATTGGTGAAGTGCCTGAAGAAGATTATCAGTTACCAATAGGTAAAGCTGATATTGTACAAACTGGCACTGATATATCATTATTGGCTTGGGGTGCGCAAATGGAAAATATGGAAAAAGCAGCAGAGATGGCAACTAACGCGGGTATTTCTTGTGAAGTCATTGATTTACGTTCTTTATTACCTTGGGATATCGACACAGTTGCAAATTCTGTCGCCAAAACGGGTCGATTAATTATTAGCCACGAAGCACCCATAACCGGTGGTTTTGCAGGCGAAATTGCGGCAACCATTCAAAAAGAATGTTTTTTAAATCTTGAGTCGCCGATTGAACGAATTTGTGGTTTAGATACACCGTATCCATTAGCGCAAGAAAAAGAGTATGTTGCTGATCATCTTAAGGTGTTTGAAGCGATCAAACGCAGCATGAATTTTTAGCAGCCTATTTTAGGTAACTCTTTTAGGAAAAGAAAATATGAGTATTGATTTTATTTTACCCGATATTGGCGAAGGTATTGTTGAATGTGAATTAGTCGAATGGCTAGTAAAAAAAGGCGATGTGATTGTTGAAGATCAACCTATTGCGGATGTAATGACCGATAAAGCTTTGGTACAAATTCCTGCGATGCATTCAGGAAAAGTTGATAAGCTTTATTATCAACAAGGCGATATTGCGAAAGTACATGCACCATTATTTGCGATGACACCTGAAGGAGCAAGTGCAGAGCCTGTTCAAGAGCAAGTACAACCGCAAATTGAAGAGCCTGTTGTTAACGAGGCTGTTATGGAAAATAGCGTTAAAAATGATACGGTTGTAAGCTCTGCAACCACAGTAGAAGACTTTGTTTTACCTGATATTGGTGAAGGTATTGTTGAATGTGAGTTGGTTGAGTGGTTGGTTAATGAAGGTGATGTTATTGAAGAAGATCAGCCCGTTGCTGATGTAATGACCGATAAAGCGTTAGTACAAATTCCAGCGATGCATGCAGGAATTGTGACTAAATTATATTATGCAAAAGGTGATATTGCCAAAGTACATGCGCCCTTGTTTTCGATAAAAAGAGCTGTGATTGAACGTGAACAAGAGTTATCCGTAACGGTTACTACCCATGCGAAAAATGGTGATGTTGCAAATGCACAAGTAGTTCAACCGGTTAGCCCTGTGGTAGATAAAAAACACTTATTGAGCAGTAATGATCAAGCTAAATTAAATGGCAAAGCCTTAGCCAGTCCAGCGGTTCGCCGTGTTGCGCGTGAATTAGAAGTGAATATTCATCAAGTAATAGGTAGTGGTAAAAAAGGTCGTGTTTATAAAAAAGATGTCGTTAATTTTGCTAATACGCCTGTTGGTGCTGCCAGTGAATCATTAGCCGTTGAAAACGGTGGAGCAGGGAATGGAGCAGGAAATAGAGTGGAGCCTATTCGCGGCATTAAAGCGGTAATGGCAAAAGCGATGATGGACTCAGTGGCAACGATCCCTCATTTTACTTATTGCGAAGAAATTGATTTAACAGCGCTGATCAAATTACGTGGTGAATTAAAAACGGTTTATGCGAAACAAGATATAAAACTCACTATGATGCCATTTTTTATGAAAGCCATGTCGTTAGCGTTAAAAGAGTTCCCGTTGATTAATTCTAAAGTGAATGACGATTGCACCGAATTAACTTATTTTGATGATCACAATATTGGTATGGCGGTTGATTCTAAAATTGGTTTATTGGTGCCTAATGTTAAACAAGTACAAATTAAATCTATTTTAGATTTGGCTAATGAGATTACTCGTTTAACCAATGCGGCTCGTGATGGTAGAGTTGCAAGTGCTGATTTAAAAGGTGGCACGATCACTATTTCAAATATTGGTGCTATTGGTGGTACAGTGGCAACACCTATCATTAATAAACCGGAAACTGCCATTGTTGCGTTAGGTCGATTACAAAAATTGCCACGTTTTAATGACCATGGTGATGTTGAAGCACGCAGTATTATGCAAGTAAGTTGGTCGGGTGATCACCGTGTTATTGATGGCGGTAGTATTGCGCGTTTTTGTAATTTATGGAAATCGTTTTTGGAAAAACCAAGTAATATGTTAGTTCATATGAGCTGAGATACTGAAATAAATTCAGCATGACGTATTTCGTG
>CAZVPC010000260.1:0-2874 GCA_964629005.1 uncultured Pseudoalteromonadaceae bacterium
ACATGAGCACGTTTAATATAAAAACATTTCAAGGGCTGATCCTCAAATTGCAGGATTACTGGTCAAGACAAGGTTGTGTTATTGTACAACCTTTAGATTTAGAAGTAGGCGCGGGTACCTTTCACCCGATGACCTTTTTACGTTCAATTGGACCAGAGCCTATGAGTAGTGCTTATGTGCAACCTTGCCGTCGACCAACAGATGGGCGTTATGGAGAAAACCCCAACAGGTTACAACACTATTATCAGTTTCAGGTAATGCTTAAACCGTCGCCCATTAATATACAAGAACTTTATCTTGATTCATTAAAAGAGTTGGGTATTGATCCGCTTGTTCATGATATTCGTTTTGTTGAAGATAATTGGGAGTCTCCCACGCTAGGTGCTTGGGGCTTGGGTTGGGAAATTTGGTTAAATGGCATGGAAATCACTCAATTTACTTATTTTCAGCAAGTTGGTGGATTAGAGTGTAGCCCTGTTACCGGTGAAATAACTTATGGGTTAGAGCGTTTAGCAATGTACATTCAAAATGTTGATAGCATTTATGACTTAGTGTGGACAGATGGCCCTAGGGGTAAAATACTTTACGGTGATGTTTTTCATCAAAATGAAGTAGAGCAGTCAACGTATAACTTTGAATACGCAGATGTGGAAGCATTGTTTAAACAATTTGATCATTGTGAGCGTGAAAGTGAAAAATTAATAACCGCAGGATTACCGCTACCAGCTTATGAGCAAGTTATGAAAGCCTCACATGCTTTTAATTTACTTGATGCGCGTCATGCTATTTCTGTAACCGAACGCCAGCGCTATATTTTGAGAGTAAGAGCATTATCCAAAGCATGTGCGCAAACTTATTTTCAAGCCCGAGAAAAGCTTGGTTTCCCAATGTGTGGTGAAAATAATGAGTACGCTCAAGTTTCGGCAGGAGAAAAGTAATGACAACAGAAACACTTTTGATTGAATTAGGCACAGAAGAATTACCACCAAAGTCATTACAACTGTTAGCCAAAACGTTTTTTCAACAAATAAAAGAACAAATAGAAAAAGCACAACTAACCTATGCAGATATTACTTGGTATGCGACTCCGCGACGACTTGCTGTAAGTGTCAGCAATTTAGCTGATTGTCAATTAGATAAAATTGTAGAAAAACGAGGCCCCGCAATAAACGTTGCGTTTGATCAACATGGCAATGCCAGTAAAGCAGCACAAGGTTGGGCTAGATCTAATGGTATTACAGTAGAACAAGCTGAAAGATTAACGACGGCTAAAGGTGAGTGGCTACTTTATAAAGCAAAACAAATAGGTAAAACAGTTAACGAATTGATCCCAGTAATAGTACAAATGGCTATTGCTAAATTACCTATACCTAAACCGATGCGTTGGGGTGATAGTAGAACGCAATTTATTCGTCCAGTACATACCTTAACGATGCTTTATGGTAGTGAGGTGATCAATGGTGAAATATTAGGAATAACATCAAGCAATGTGGTAACCGGTCATCGTTTTCATAGTCCTGGGCTAGTGGCAATTAAACATGCGCAGGAATACTCAACAACATTGAAACAAGCCTATGTTATTGTTGATTTTGCTGAGCGTAAAAAAATGATCCGCGAACAAATAACAACCATAGCACAGTCAATTGATGTTGATGTTTTGCTCGATGAAGAATTGTTAGAAGAAGTTACTGGTTTGGTTGAATGGCCGGTTGCCTTGGTTGGTAGTTTTGACGAAGAGTTTTTACAAGTACCCGCGGAACCGTTAATTTATTCAATGAAAGATCATCAAAAATATTTTCCGGTCATTGATAAAACAGGAAAACTAGCTAATAAGTTTATTTTTATTACTAATATTGAAAGCAAAGATCCACAACAAATAATTTTCGGTAATGAAAAAGTTATTCGCCCACGTTTAGCTGATGCGGAGTTTTTCTATAAAACTGATAAAAAACGAACATTGGCGTCACGTCTTGACAGTTTAGCATCTGTGTTATTTCAAAAACAATTAGGTACACTTGCTGAAAAATCACAGCGTATCGCCAAGTTAAGTCAGAGTATAGCAAAGCAATTAAAGCTAAATAATGAACATGCTTACCGCGCTGGTTTATTAAGCAAAACCGATCTGATGAGTGATATGGTGTTAGAATTTCCTCAAGTGCAGGGCACTATGGGTAAATATTATGCTTTAAATGATCATGAGCATAATGATGTCGCAAACGCCATAGAAGACCAATATAGGCCACGCTTTGCGGGTGATAGTTTACCCGAGGGTAAAATTGGTTGTGCGGTAGCGATAGCTGATAAAATTGATACCTTAGTTGGCATTTTTGGCATAAATCAACCACCCAAAGGTGACAAAGACCCCTTTGCATTACGTCGAGCGGCGATAGGTTTACTTCGTATTATCATTGAAAAACAACTTGATTTAGATATTGCTCACCTAATCGATCAAGGTATAGGCGCTTATGGTAACGTTTTAACAAACACGAATACTCGAGCAGATGTTATCGATTTTGTAATGGGCCGCTTAAAAGCTTATTATCAGGAACAAGGCATTACTGTTGACGTTATTCAGGCGGTTTTAGTTAAAAAACCAACAGCGCCGCTAGATTTTGATCAACGCATTAAAGCCGTAACGTTTTTTAAAGATTTACCTGAAGCTTCTGCTCTGGCCGCAGCAAATAAGCGCGTGGGTAATATATTAGCTAAATTTGAAGGTCAGCTACTAAATGAATTTGATCATGCTTTAGCAACTGAAAGTGAAGAGCGACAGCTTGCGCAGTTATTTGCGGAACTCACAGCAACAATAACACCATTGCAAGCAGCAAAAAATTATCAGGCAGTATTGTCAGAATTAGCCACATTAAAAGCACC
>CAZVPC010000261.1:0-2866 GCA_964629005.1 uncultured Pseudoalteromonadaceae bacterium
GGCAATTTTTCCTACGTATAAAGTAGATCACCTAATTAATGAAACTGGTATAATATCGCTTTTGCCATCGCTTCGGCTACTTTAATTCCGTCAATACCCGCTGATAAAATACCCCCAGCGTATCCTGCACCTTCGCCTGCTGGATATAATCCCTTAGTATTTATACTTGCTAGCGTTTCTTTATTTCGAGTGATTTGAATGGGAGAAGACGTTCGCGTTTCTACCGCGGTTAACGTGGCATCAGCCGATGAAAACCCCTTGATTTTACGTTCAAAAGCAGGTATTGCCTCGCGAATTGCATCAATTGCATAAGAAGGTAAGCTAGTACTTAAATCACAATAACGAACACCAGGTTTATATGACGGAACAACTTCGCCATGCTCCTTGGTTTTTCGTTTTGCTAGAAAATCACCCACCAGTTGTACGGGAGCATCATAAGTACTGCCACCAAGTTTAAACGCATTTTCTTCTAATTGTCGTTGTAGCTCGATACCGGCTAATATATTTTCTTTACCGTTAATTAACGGAAAATCAGCAGGTGATATACCAACTACAATAGCACTATTTGCATTACGTTCGTGTCGAGAATATTGGCTCATGCCATTAGTTACTAATCGGCCTGCTTCTGACGCCGCAGCAACCACAGTGCCACCAGGACACATGCAAAAGCTGTAAACTGAACGACCATTTTTACAGTGGTGTACTAATTTATAATCGGCTGCGCCTAAAATAGGATGCCCTGCATTTTTACCAAATCGCGCTGCATCGATAACACTTTGTGGATGCTCTATTCTAAACCCAATTGAAAAAGGCTTAGGCTTAATAAAAACATTTTTGCTATATAACATTTCAAAAGTATCACGGGCACTATGACCTACGGCTAAGGCAATAAACTTTGTCTTAATTTTTTCACCCGTTGCTAGCGTTAATCCTTCTACCTGATCATTGATAATGTCAATATCTTCAACACGTTGTTCAAACCGTATTTCACCGCCAAGGTCAATAATATTATTACGCATTTTTTCAACCATGGTGACTAATTTAAAAGTGCCAATATGTGGTTTGCTTACATACAGTATTTCTTCGGGTGCGCCGGCGGTAACAAATTCGTTTAATACTTTGCGACTATAATGCTTGGGATCTTTAACTTGGCTATACAATTTACCGTCAGAAAAGGTGCCAGCACCACCTTCACCAAACTGCACATTTGATTCGGTATTAAGAATTTTTTTTCGCCAAAACGCAAAGGTATCTTTAGTGCGTTTACGAACTTCTTTACCGCGTTCTAATATCATTGGTTTAAAGCCCATTTGTGCTAATAATAAACCAATAAATAATCCACAAGGCCCCATACCAATAACAACAGGACGTTGACTTAATTGTTCTGGCGCATGAGCAACAAAATGATACTGAATATCAGGGCTTGGCGTTATTTGCGTGTTATTTTTAAAACGTGATAACAGCAACTCATCATCTGTCGTATTCACATCGAGAGTGTAAATTAGCGTGATGTTATTTTTTTTTCTAGCATCATAACCACGTTTAAACACGGTGAAATTGATCAATTGTTGCGCAGTGATTTGTAAGTTTAGCAAAATCTCGTCAGTTAACTCTTTATCATTGTGATTAAGATCTAATTTTACATTAGTTAAACGGATCATTGAGGAAGTCCAGTTGAATATATACCCGTTCCACCTGAAACTCGCATCTTCAAGTAGAGCGGGTATACGAGGGATAAATTTTTGCTAGTTTACCTGAACAACCATGATAGACAAACAACAGTTTTAATTTATTAAAATCATCGGTATGATCACGCTATTATTTATTTTTTAATCACTCATTTTATGGCTTTCGTGGTAACCGATAATTGTATTCGTTGTAAATATACTGACTGTGTCGCTGTTTGTCCTGTAGACGCATTTCATGAGGGACCTAATTTTTTGGTGATTAATCCAAATGATTGTATCGATTGCGAACTTTGTCCTGTCGAATGTCCTGTTGGAGCTATTTATAAAGAAGAGGATGTACCGCAAAACCAATTAAATTTTATTGAATTGAATGCTGAATTATCACAAATTTGGCCTCGTATTACTGAAGTGAAATTGCCACCTGAAGATGCTAAAGCGTGGGATGGTGTTAAAAATAAAATTGATCAGCTCATTATTTGACTTTAAATGAAATCATGTTTAGGTGAAATGTTCTTTTATCTAACCAATGGTTCGCTTTTTTGTACGTATGTATTTCTAGCCTGAGCCTAAGCACATTAATTGATGCTTAAACAGTTCTTTTAATAAACTTAGAATCCGCAATCGAGACACGGATAATAGCGCAGCTCCTTGATTCACCTACACTCTTATTTCGCGCCCAACTGCTGAATCAGGATAAACCATCTGAAATCAATTTTTCTTCCCTCTTCATACTGTTGAAGTACAAAATTATATCTTGTTCTTTAATTTTGATATTAATATACCCGCTCTAATTCCAGCTGAATCCTGCATCTTCAGGTAGAACGCGTATAGTCAAAATACTAATACGGTTAACAGAGTAAACAAATTGAATCTTATCGGGTTTAATTCCCCGCCGCTTGCGGCGTTTGTAGGTTAGGCTTTAGCCTATCAAGTTGACAGCAGCTCTTTATAAAAAGATGCTGACCTACATATAACGTCATAATAGCCCCCCCCTCTTCGCGTAGCAAATTTGAGCTAAAGCGAAAAGCCTTGGTGCGGGGTAGTTAATTTTTTTCACAAAGTTTAAACTTAAATAATTGACACAATAGCGCTTTCCTGTTGGCTGCCATTTATTTAGCCACAGTACTAACCAAAACAATATTTCGCTGCTCACTAGACCATTCCACATGATATTTTTT
>CAZVPC010000262.1:0-1156 GCA_964629005.1 uncultured Pseudoalteromonadaceae bacterium
CGCACTAATACCGCCATTTGCTCACCTGTTAAATTAGCCTTGTTTTGTAGTTCGCTATATTCGTAATCGTCAAACCTAACGCGTATAACGTGCGTTTTCTTGCGTTTTACATCGGGATACATAATTATCCTTAACTTGCGTGTTTATATTCTTCAGGCGGATAAATATCAGGGCGCAACTCATAACGCGGCACACCCGTTAATTTTTCAATAATTAGAACTCTTTCAATAGGTACACTGTCGTTCTTGACCCATTTACTAACAGCCATAGGCGATACGCCCATTAAAACTGCTAGTTTTTGTTGTGAGCCAGTAGCTTTAATAGCCTCACTTAAACCGCTCATTTAATACCCTCTGATTACATTATCCCTATAGTAAACCACAAGTTTAATATTATATCAACCATAGGATTATGTTTTTATATAAACTTTTAGTTTATAGTTCATGTATGAATACTATTTCAGACAGAATAAGAATCGCATTGCGGCAAAAAGGCATGACACAGGCTTTTTTAGCCAAAAAAATAAGCGTTTCCCCGCAAGCCGTTGGCAAATGGTTTAAAACAAATTCAGTGAGCAAGGAAAACATATCAAAAATAGGTAATACCCTTAATGTTTCGGTAGACTGGTTACTTAATGGTGAGCCTAATCCGTTTATACCTGATAACGCGAACATAAAAAGACATCAATTAATCGAATACAACGCGACAAGATCAGAAGTAGCGACTAATATTCAAGTACCATTAATTAACTGGGTACAGGCAGGGGCGTGGTCTGACATTGCCACTAATTACCATGCTGAACAGTATTACCCTTGCCCTGAAAAGCACAGTGATCATACTTTTGCTCTAACCGTATGCGGCGAGTCAATGAGTCCCGATTTTATAGATGGCGAAATTATTTACGTTGATCCACAAGTAGAGCCTAAAAACGGTTCATGCGTAGTGGTGCAACAAAATGGTAATAGTGAGGCTACGTTTAAGCAGCTAGTATTAGACGGCAGCACTCGTTATTTAAAAGCGCTCAATCCGCACTGGCCTGAGCAATTTATTAAAATGTTACCCGATGCCGTTATATGTGGCGTGGTGATAGGTAGTTATCGAAAAAGGAATTGATACACATAATGTAAATTAACGATCATAACCACGCCACCACCAC
>CAZVPC010000262.1:1256-2842 GCA_964629005.1 uncultured Pseudoalteromonadaceae bacterium
ACCACCACTTTACCAAGAAATACAAAGCCACCTCACCGAACCACAAGCCTACCGACTGGCTAAAAAAATAATCAAGCGAAACTTGCTTGTTTTAATTATAAAAAACAACACCCCTTAAAAACAAAATAAATATTTTTGATATAAATATAAACTTTTACTTGCTTTAACTAAACCTATGGTTTATTGTTTAAGCCATAGGTTTATAGCCCCTCAATAGTCGCCAATTAACTTCTGTTGAGGGAATTTAGGAGAAACGTATGAATTGTGTAGTATCAAATGAAATCGCTATTGAAGCACATCAGCAAGGGTTAAATACCCTAGCTACTGATTTTTTAGAAGATAAAACCTTTGATGTTATTGAAAAAGGGTATTGCACCATAGGTTATGAAGAAATTGATTTGGCTTACGTGATAGAAGATGCCATTAAAGATTGTAATGTTCAAATACTTGAAGAGTTATCACGCTTAATTACGTGTAGTAGTAATAGCAAAACGTATCAAGTAAAAGAATTACTAACGCCTTATGCTGAGAATGCCATTAAGCAAGCATTAGACGAGTAAGAAAACGGCCGCAGCATCTTGGTGGAAGTAGCGGCCATTAACTACCGATAACAAGCGTTATCGAACTAACAATTGGAGTATATAAGATGAATACATCAAACATCAATAAAACAATCGACAAAATTAGTAGCGCAGTTCATGCGGCTAAGCGCGCTGGTATCAATATTGGCACAGATTTCAAAGATAATTATTTTTGCTGTGGCAGTATTGACGGGCGTTTAGTTAGAACTATTGATTTAGAAAATGAAAGCGCACAAGGCAAGCTTAATTCACTTCTACAAGATATTTACGCTATCACACCAGCCAATCAAGCAATGCAAGGAGAGGCGTAATGAACAATCAACAAATGACTTACCAACCTAATAGCCAAGTGTTAGCAATGTCGGAACGATTAAGTATCGAACCAGCCGAAATGCAAAACATCATAATGAATACCATCATGCCAAGTGGGAAACAGGTAACTAATGAGCAGTTTGTATCATTTTTAGCGGTAGCTAATGAGTACCAGCTCAATCCGTTAACTAAAGAAATTTACGCTTTCCCTGCAAAAGGCGGTGGAATTCAACCTATTGTTAGTATTGATGGTTGGTTAAAAATAATCAATCAACACCCTGATTTTGACGGTTTAGAGCATGAAGATCGTATTGACAATAATGGTCAATTAATTGCCATTAAATGCCGCATTTACCGCAAATCAACTTCTCGCCCCGTTGAAGTAAGTGAATATATGGAAGAATGCCGGCAAGGAACATCAACTTGGCAAAAATGGCCAGCCCGTATGTTGCGCCATAAAGCCACTATTCAAGCCGCGCGTTATGCCTTTGGCTTGTCAGGAATTATTGATCCCGATGAAGCAGAACGCTTTGAACAGCAAGGCGTTATCAGTTCAGTTGAAAAAGACGTTACGCCAACTAAAGATGATCTTTTAGCCGAAATTTATGATCGCGGTTTTAAAGCGATCACAGCGGGAAAACAAACACCTGAACAAGTATTAGGTTTTATCGCTAAAAAAGGCTTAACCCTATC
>CAZVPC010000263.1:0-2838 GCA_964629005.1 uncultured Pseudoalteromonadaceae bacterium
ACAAAATAAAGATTTGGTTGATTATGAAAAAGAATTAACAACAACCACTGAAGAAAACCTTAAGACTCTAGAGGCAGTTAAAAAAAATAGGCGTTGCCATGACGCCTTTAGTCAGTTGTTTACAACGCTAGAGGCTAGCCAAGCCAGTTTTTTGGATGATGAATAAAACTAATTTAAGGGTAAAAAATGCGCTACAACTTAATTTATTTAGCGGTAAAACGGGCGTTACAAAACCCTGCTTATTATCGAGATAATGAACAACAAGCATAAGCGCTAGGGATAGCAGGCCGAGTTAGTAGGCTTAATGAGGTTTGGCGCTTGCCCTAACTAAAAACTAACAGCAAGCATTTTTTAATACATAAAAAGAAAATGGAAAAAGCCAATGTTAAAGCAAACATTAACAATAAAGCAGCAAACCGCGCTTAATGCCGTAAATATAATTAATCGCCCTTGTGGGTTAAGTACTATTTTAGCGGCTACTAAGGGTGCTTTTGACAGCACCGCTCAGCTAAAAGAAATATTAGCGCAGCTATGTTCGTTACGGTTAGTAAAGCTGCAAGCAAACAGCCAATACAAAATACCGGTAGCCGTAGTTGCATCTAAAAAAAGCCAAACCAAGACGATAAAAAAAGTGACTAAAAAATCTGCTAAAACCAGCTTAACTATAAAAAGCGAACATACTGAAATGAGTAACGAGCCTAAAAAAGAAGTTAAAAAGCAAGTGGTTATATCACAAGGGTCGAGCGTTTTATTGTCGGTGCGCGAGCTCGCAACACGCTTGAATAAACCTAAATTTTCGATAGATGATTTTAGCGACAAATGCGCCACGTTAGAGCAATTAGGTGTTGTATTAAGTGACGACATTGAAGTGATGTTACTAGCAATACGTGATGATTTAAAAAAGGCGGTAGCGTAATGAGTAAAGACAAGTTTGACAAGTTTGCGTTGCTATGTAGCGAGAGAGATGCCTTTGAGTATGGATACAGTTGTTTTTCTTTAGAAGATCAAACCGTGCTCGGTGTGCACACAAATAATGAAAAACAGCTAAAGCAGTTTCAAAACATTTGTTGGTTAGACGAAAAGGTAACTTATCTTAGTCACGCTTACACTGCTTTAGATTCATTAGCTTTGTTAATGTTTAAAATTAGCGATATTGACATTATTGACAAGGGTATCGACAACAGAGCAAAAGCATTGCATGACAAAATACAATGCTTTCGCGATGATTTTCTTAATGGGTATTTAAATTTATTCAGCGATCATGTCTTTGCTCACCAATTAATTAGCAGTCGATTTGCTCGTCTTCCTCCCCAGTACTGCACTAACAAAAACGGTGTCGAGTAGCGCATGATCACTTATTTGTTTGCCTTCATCATTTTTAATGATTTTTCGAATAAAGGTGTTTTTAATTTCTACCACGGTATAAGTGCCGCGAACGCCTTCTGGCTCGAAATCTTGGGTAAATTCCACCTCTTCACCAAGGCGCGGAATATGCGCCAGTTGTACCTCTATTTGTGCAATAAAATTTCCTTTATTTTTTTGCTCAAGCGTATCGTACAGTTCAAAAACAACTTTTTGTTTTTCCATGGGGTTAAGTCCTTGTGTTGGTTTGTTTTATTGTTGTGTTGCTATAACGATACTAGCAAACCAAGGCAAGGCGTTCAATTGAGTGGTTTTTAAATGTTTGTTTATTCGTGTTCAACCTTAATGGGTAACAATTTGCAATTTACAGCCGAACGCTTCAACCACCTTTTTAACGGTGTCGAATTTAGGCGAGCTACCAACAGACAACGCTTTATAAAGGTTTTGTCTGCCAAGGTTGGTTTTGTTGGCAATTTCGGTCATACCTTGCGCTTTAGCAACGTTACCAATAGCTTTAAGCAATTGTTCAGTGTCGCCTTCTTCAAAAGAGACTTTAAGGTATTCTTTGATCATTTCAGGGCTGCTCAAGTGCTCGCTTGCATCCCATTTTTTAGTGGTTACTTTCATCGGTTAATTCTCCAGAGCGTACATAATGGCTTTTAATGCTTGCAAGCCAATCATCAAAAAAATTAGTGGTTTGAATGTCATAAATCATGCGGCTATTGTCTCATTAAAAAGACAACTTAACAAATTATATTTGACAGCCAAAACACAAAGCGATTATAGTAATAGGGCAACTGCAAAATCAGTTGTTGGGCTTCATACCCCCATATTCAAAGAGTGCTTAGGCGCTCATTCATTGGCGCTTTTTTTGTGTCTGCTTTTATCTATGGCAGATCGTTTACAGGCACCCTTGGGTGGCCGTTTCTCTTTGAGCGGTGGTATGAACCTGTTTTCGGTCTGCCACCCTATTCATACCAGCGTGGTTGACCTCAATAATCAAAGAGGAATAAACCATGTCTAATTTAACCGCTATCGATCCGTCTGTTATTTCAGTTCAAGATAACCAATTAACCACTACTTCAAACAATGTTGCCAATATTTTTGGCAAACAACACCAGCATGTAACCCAAAAGATTGAAAAGTTAGAATGTTCGCCTGAATTTATATCTAGCAACTTTTCGCTGTACGTTGAAAACACTAGGGTTGGAGCCGTTTCTCGCGATTTAAAATCTTACAATATGACCAAAGACGGCTTTATGTTTTTGGTGATGTCATTCACGGGCAAAAAAGCGGCGCAAATTAAAGAGGCGTACATTAACGCCTTTAATGCAATGTCTGAAAAGTTAGCTAAACCAATACAGCCCCAACTCCCCATTCGCGAAACCATTACCCCAGCACAGCAATGTCATTTAAAAAGCCGCATTAGCGAGGTGGTACATGCTTTTGGTGATACTAACTATCAAATTCAGTGGG
>CAZVPC010000264.1:0-2834 GCA_964629005.1 uncultured Pseudoalteromonadaceae bacterium
ATTGCTTTAAACGTGGTCTGTCCCTTGCTACCCCTAATGCGTGACAAAAATCATTAACACAAAAAAGCCAATGATGATGGCATTAAAGGCAAGAATATAAACAAAACCTTTCAAGCCTTGTTTTAAGGTATAACCTTTACTATCTAAAAACCACCACCAAATGGTAGACATTATAATCGGCAGTAAAAATAAAAATTTGATCATGGTCATAACAGTAATAATTATTAGTTATTTCAATATAATACATTACTGACTATTAATCACATTTAACTTGCTGTTGTTGTTCAATTAACGCGCTAAGCGGTTTGCGAATGCTATATAAAAACAGCAAACTTGGGATAACCATCAATGCGGTTAAAATGAAGAATAACGACCAATTTCCGCCTAGCCAATCGACCATAATGCCAGAATACGAGCCTAACATTACTCGACCAAAGGTGCCAAGGGATGCCATGAGTGCGTATTGACTGGCGGTAAACGTGCGATTACACAGTACCGATAATAACGCGACAAAAGCCACTGAGCCCCAAGCAGAGGTGAAACCATCAACCAGTACGGTAAAGGCAAATAACGCTTTATCTGGGCCAACCATTGCCATTAATGCAAACAATAAATTACTTGATGCCATGGCAATACCACCAATAAACAATCCTTTTAAAATGCCGTAACGAATGGTAAATACACTGCCGATCAAGGAAAACACAATGGTAACAGCCCAATTGATCATTTTTGAATAATAAGCAATGTCGCTATTACTAAAGCCTACTTCGCGATAAAACACAATCGACATCCGTCCTAAATAAGCTTCACCGAGTTTGAATAAGAAAATAAATAGTAATATAGACAGCGCTAGTTTAGTGCCGTTGCGTTGAAAAAATTCTTCAATCGGCGCAACTAAAGTTGTTAACAACCAAGCGGTTAATCTGTGGATATTAGTCACTTGCAATGTTTTTTTTGTGGTATTTTTTTGTGCGATTTTTCGATTGAGCAAGCTTAATTGTTGAGAAAAAATAACTAACAAAATAACAATGAAAAATGAGAGCAGCGCAAAGCGGTATTGATGCGCAATAAATTGCTCAGGCCATGCTGGATAACCGATGTTGGCATAGATAATACTGGCAAAAATTAACGGTAAAATTAATAAAATGGCTAAGGGTCGATGACCAAAAGCAGGTAAGGCGGCCAAATAGTTTTGCTCTATCTTTGCCTGCGCTTGTTCTCGGTTACTTTTTGGCTCGCTAACCACTAAGGCGGTGATCATTAATGTTGCCATTATTGCCGCTAATACTAAATAGACTTCATGCCATTGCCAGTTCGGTTGATCAACCAATATAAAAGGGATACTGCCTAAACCTGCATAACCTGTCCACCAACCTGAGGTTGCCATAGCCGAGCCTGCGGTCATTAAATTAGCTTGTTCATCGGGGCGAACATCAGTGGACAAGATATCAATGCGATAGGCATCAATTGCAATGTCTTGGGTTGCGCCAGCAAGCGCGATGAATAAGCCAAACAATGCCATTATACTAAGTTGATCGGTGACATCAAGACGGCTTAATTGTAATGCTGAAAAAACAATGATGGCTTGAGTTATTAAGATCCAGCTTTTTCGTTGTCCCAAATAGTGGCTTAGTCTGTAAAATTTTATGCGATCAACTAACGGAGACCACAAAAAATTAATACTGTAAGCAACAAAAATAAGTCCAAATAAACCAATGCTTGAGCGACTTAAACCTTCATCTTTTAACCAACCACTCATCGCTGAGCCGATCATTACCCAAGGGAAACCGCTGGCAATGCCAAAGCAAAAAATGGTAACTAAGCGGCGGTCTTTAAAATAACTGAAAATTTGACGAAAAGAATGAGCTGATGACATGGATTAAGCGGTTAAGAAAACAGAATCACTAGACTAACAAAGACTAGCTAGTGGCAGAAGCCTTATATCCTTTTTATTTTTACTGGTCAAAATGTAGACTAAGGTCTAGTTGTTAATGTTTGCATATTTATCTAGTTTAAAATAACCCAAGGTTTCCGTTAATGGCTATAAGTTGTTTACGTAAAGCATGGACTGCTGCTTTCAGGATAAAATTATGATGCCAAAAACCACTCAGCGCGCCAATAATACTATGTTAATCGCCATTGTCGTCACCACCATTTGTTTAATTAGTTGGTTTTCATTTTTTATGGTGAGCCAACTGTGGTTACAATTATTAATTAACTTTGTTGCTATTAGCTTGGTGATGGTTTTATTTAATCGTTACCAAATGACTAAAATACAAATTAATATTGATGAAAATCTTTGGTCCTTATTAAATGTTGTGGAATCAGATTTACCGTTAACCGAACTTATTGAAGATAAATTACAACGTAGTAATCAAGTGGCTAAAAAAATTGATGATCAAACCAGTGATTTAGCCATAAATGCCGCAGAGATCAGCTTTTTTCTTGAACAATTAAATCATGCTATCAATAAATCAGGCGATGATGTTAATCAATTGGCCGCTGCTGCCGAACAAATGTCGACTAGCACTAATGAAATTAATACCAATGCGGCACTCGCGTCAACCCAAGCTAATTTAGCGGTTGAAGCCAGTAGTGCGGGTGCGCAAAAAATCAATGAAAATATTAGTATTGTTAAAAACTTGCATGACGGCGTCATGGCAGCGGCAGATAAAATTAAATCATTAGAAAAAAAAGCAACTGAAATACAAAGTATTACCGATGTTATTGATGGTATTTCAGGGCAAACCAATTTACTGGCGTTAAATGCGGCTATTGAAGCGGCAAGGGCAGGTGAACAAGGTCGAGGCTTTGCGGTGGTTGCTGATGAAGTA
>CAZVPC010000265.1:0-2806 GCA_964629005.1 uncultured Pseudoalteromonadaceae bacterium
CCGGTAGAATTTCGTACCACTAATTGTGGCGTAAAATGACTAATTATATTACTGCGTTGTTGATCTCTGGTATGAGCAATCAGTAAATTAGTCGCATTTTCAGCAATTTTATCGTTAGGTTGATCCGCAGTGGTTAATGTTGGCCAAGTTTGCCGTGAAAAAGGACTGTTTTCAAAACCAGCAATAGACAGTTGCGTTGGAATAGCAATATTCATCAAGCGAGCGGCAAACAATGCCCCCGCAGCAATTTCATCATTACAAGAAATAATGGCGGTTGGTTTAATTTCTTCGCCCATTAATTGTTTAGCACCATGAACCCCAGATTCAAACGAATAGTCACCATGAATGATCAAACTTTCATCAACCTTTATATTGTTGTTGAGCAAGGCATTTTTGTAACCCGATAAACGTTCAGTACTTGATTTATGTTCAGCGCCCCCTTTTATAAAACCGATGTGGGTGTGACCCAAGTCGATTAAATGTTGAGTGATTGTTAAGGCTGCTTCACGATCATTAACCATAATGCAAGGGCTGAGATTGTCAGGAGCAACGTCACCAGACATAATGCGCACAACTTTAACGCCCAGTTGTGTCATGTGTTCAACAAACTCAGGCATTTCAGAAAATGGTGGTGTTAACACCAGTCCCGCAACACGGGAATGTTTAACCATGGTTGAAATTTCTTCGGTAATATTCTCAGCTTTAGCGTTGCAAGGGTGAATTAATAACTCGTAACCTTGCTTTTTGCAGGCAGCTAAAATACCTTTTTGCATATCAATAATATAATAAGCATTTGGATTATCATAAACATAAGCAATGCTGTACGATTTAGTACCCGCAAGATTTCTTGCGGCAAGGTTTGGCTGATAATTAAGCTCTTCAACCGCAGCGGTAACTTTATCACGAGTCGCTTGGCGAACTGATGCTTCATTATTAATGACTCGAGAAACGGTTTTAATTGAAACCGAAGCTAATTTTGCGACATCGTTAATAGTAGCTTTCATTAATTATATAGCCTATTACTTAATATTATTTTTGTTTATGATTGAAAATTGCGACGATAGCATATTGTTTCTTGATTTAAGCGGCAATAGTTAATTGCAATTTATTTGAGCTAATATCATCACTATTAACCACGATTAATTAATATATACTCATTGACAGCGTTGTCAAATGTTATATTATTGCGTGCTATTATTTTATCTGAATTAAAAACAGCGACATAGGATCAAACATGACTGAACGCCAATCCCTTTCAAGTTGGAAAAAACTGGTAACACTTGCACAAGATAAAAAATCTCAACATATGAACACTTTATTTGCTCAAGATAGTGAGCGTTTTGCTAAGTTTTCAGTCGAATTACCAAAAATGTTATTAGATTATTCTAAAAATATTATCGATAGTGAAACCATGGCCACGTTATTCGAATTAGCTAAAGAAACTAAGGTTGCTGATTGGCGCGAAAAAATGTTTGCCGGAGAGAAAATAAACAAAACAGAAAACCGAGCCGTTTTACATACGGCGCTACGGGGAACAGGTGATAAAAATTTAACGGTTGATGGTGAAAATGTTGCTGAGCACGTTGAAGCACAATGGCTAAAAATGGAGGCCTTTGTTAATAAGGTACGACAAGGTCATTGGCTAGGATATTCAGGTAAACGCATCACCGACATTGTTAATATTGGCGTAGGTGGCTCAAATCTGGGTCCACAAATGGTTACCGAAGCGCTAAAACATTACAGCGATAATAGCGTTAACGTTCATTATGTTTCTAATGTTGATGGCGCACAAATTGTTGAAATATTACGGCCATTAGAGCCAGAGAAAGTGTTATTTATTGTCTCGTCAAAAACGTTTACTACCACAGAAACTATGACTAATGCTGGCACGGCAATAAAGTGGCTAACCGCAGCTTCATTTGATGAAAATTCCGTTGCAAAACATTTTATTGCAGTGACTGCGAACAAAACTAATGCGATGAGTTTTGGCATTAAAGCTGAAAATATTTTTGATATGTGGAATTGGGTTGGTGGTCGCTTTTCTCTTTGGTCAGCAATAGGTTTACCAATTGCATTAGACTTAGGTTTTGCTCAATTTAAGGCTTTGCTCGATGGCGCCCGAGAAATGGATGAACATTTTATCAATGCACCCTTTGAGCACAATATGCCGGTGATCATGGCATTACTGAGTGTTTGGAATACTACATTTTTAGGGGCGAGATCACAGGCAATTTTACCTTACGATCAAACCCTGCACATGCTTGCTGCCTATTTACAACAAGCTGAAATGGAAAGTAATGGCAAATCAGTAACATGGAATGGTGAAAGTATAGAATACGCAACAGTCCCATCGATTTGGGGAGAATTAGGCATTAACGGCCAACATGCTTTTTATCAGTATCTACATCAAAGTAATAATGTTGTACCGGCCGATTTTATTGGCTCTGTTGCTAGTGTTACCCCAGTGAAAGGACATCATGAAACGTTAATGTCGAATTTCTTTGCACAAACGCAAGCCTTAATGACAGGAGTAAATGAAGAGCAAGTTAGGGCTGATCTAAAAGCGAAGGGGCGTACAGATGCGTACATCGACATGGTGGCGCCACATAAAGTACATCAAGGCAATAGACCAACTAACACTATTTTACTAAAACGTATTGATCCAGCCACGCTTGGTAATTTAATCGCGTTATATGAGCATAAAATTTTTGTACAAGGTATTGTGCTACAAGTTTGTTCATTTGATCAGTGGGGCGTTGAGTTAGGTAAGGGGCTTGCCGCTAAAATTCAACAAGAATTAGAGCAG
>CAZVPC010000266.1:0-2713 GCA_964629005.1 uncultured Pseudoalteromonadaceae bacterium
AGGTAATTTTGTTTAATTGGGCATCTAAACGAAAACGATTATCAAAATAAGGGATCTGATTTGTTATGTTATCTGATTTGACATAATCAATTTTGCTTGGCTCTTTTGCAGCAAAAATCCCTGTTGAAAATGAGCTGGTGAGTAATAACAGCAATATTTTTAATGCGCTTAATTTCGTTTTTGTATTAGTTAATGATGCCAAAGTACTGTGCTACCTTTTTGTTCTATAATTGAAAGCCGTTTTTCATGTGCATTTAATTCATCGGCCGAAGCAGTAATAACCTTTAATGCTTTTCGATCGGCAGACAAACGACGAATTGCATTCACATCACCCCCATCTACATTATCACCTAGGGTTAAATTTAACGCTTCTTGTCGGCGCGTCATTTCAATATAGACGAAAGCTAGTAATTGAGCATCAATTAATGCACCGTGATAGGTACGATCAACAAGTTTATCTACTCGGTAATGCTTCGCGAGAAAATTTAGTGTTTTCGGACTACCAAATTCATCTTTTGAAATTTTTAACGTATCTGAAACGCTACAAAACTCTTCTGTTTTAGCCAAACCACGGTTGAGTAAGGCAAATTCATGATCCATAAAGCCAAGATCAAATTTAGCATTATGAATAACCAATTCGGCACCGCTGATAAAAGCAATAAAATCATTAACGATTTCAGAAAACAAGGGTTTGTCTTGTAAAAACTCATTGGTTAAACCATGCACATTAATAACTTCTTGATCCATGTTCATCATGGGATTGAGATAAACATGGTAACTTCGTCCAGTAAGTTGGCGATTGATCATTTCGACACAACCAATCTCAACAATTCGGTGTCCTGCTCTAGGATCCAGTCCCGTTGTTTCCGTATCTAAAATAATTAGCCGTTGTTCTTGATTGTCATTTACTGTCACTATTAAAACCTTTTACTACTTTTTATATTTAATTCCATTATATAATACTAATTAAACTAAATATTTATGCGATTAGCAAAAATAAATTTGAGTCTAGTTATGTTAAAACATGTTGAAATTTTTACCGATGGGTCTTGCTTAGGAAATCCAGGGCCTGGTGGCTATGGTGCCGTATTAAAATATAAAGGCAAGATCAAAGAATTAGCACAAGGTTTTCAATTAACCACAAACAACCGAATGGAAATGCTTGCTACGATCATCGCTTTGCAATCTTTAACCGAACCATGCCAAGTCAGTTTGACCACAGACAGTCAATACGTTCGTCAAGGTATCACGCAATGGATCAAAAAATGGCAAAAAAACAATTGGAAAACAGCAAATAAACAAGATGTTAAAAATGTTGACTTATGGAAAAAATTAAATGAAGAAAACAAACGTCACAGCATTGAATGGCATTGGGTTAAAGGTCATTCAGGCCATCCTGAAAACGAACGCTGTGATGATTTGGCTCGCCAGGCTGCTGAAAGTAACAACTTAGTAGAAGATACTGGTTATAACGGATAAATAAAATACAAACAATACTATTTAGCTTCGTTCCAACGCTCCGCGTGGCAACTATAAAAGCTTATTTTTCTGGTATTTTTTCTGGAAATTCGCGGAGATTCAAACGCAGTTTATCACTAGACAAACAATAATAAGCAATAGTTATCGCCACCACTGTTTGCATGATCAACCAAGACAGCGATAATAATTGCCAATAGAGAAAACCAGCCCAACTAATAAGCTCATCAAAAATGAGCGCTGCGATCAATATTTTGCGATAATTTCGCCAACTACGCTTTACCCAATTTGCCGCATCTGGGCGACGTAAACTAAGAATAAGCACAATATATAAGCCGATCAAACCTGACAGTAAGCCGAGATAAAACAACGCGGGTTCAGGATATAACCATTGAATTATAGCCACTCTATCACGCATGTTAGTTACAGATATGATCCAAACAATGTACGCTCGCAAAACAAATAATAACGAGATATAAATACTTTTTGATAATTTTAAGCAATCAAATTTATCAAAATTTTCAACTGAATATTTGGCATAAGGATTTATAGTTGAGTTATTATTTTTCTGCATTACGTCTTAAACACTCTTGTCCTCGGGTTATCGCCTTAACTGCCTTAGAATTAAATTCACGTTTGAATAAGGTGTAAACAACTAAAATACTAGCAAAAATAAGAAATAGCGGATGAAAAAACCAACTGATCACCGCCAAAGAAAAATAATAAGATCGTAAACCGTAGTTATAAGAATGAGCAGCCTGATCTTGCACAATAGCCATCTGATTGGCATAGGCAATCAAATTTTCATCATTACCACTTTCATCAACGGGAGCTGCACCTATCATCACATTTAAAAAACCATATTGGCGCATTGACCAAGTAAATTGGAAAAAAGAGATGATAAAAATTAACGCTAATAAACTCAGTTTTAACTGGATAGCAAAATGATTAATAACATGAGCAAAAGGTAAGGCTGAGAGAACCGTTTCAAACTTATCTGCTTGCGCAAATAAAGTAAGAACTCCGGCTATGATCAATAAGGTTGTGGAAGCAAAAAAAGCAATATTACGTTCTAAATTCGCTAATAATGCCGTATCGCCCACCCGAAAATCACGCCTCATCAATTCATTCATCCAATGAATTCTATGTTGATGTAAACAACGTGCAAGACAATTACTTGTTTTAGCTTTTTTACGAGCAAAGCTTGTATAGCCAATCCAGCAACTAAAGAAGCACG
>CAZVPC010000267.1:0-2711 GCA_964629005.1 uncultured Pseudoalteromonadaceae bacterium
ACCACTATTGGTAAGGCTGATTTCGAAGCAGGTCAATTACAACAAAACCTTGAAGCATTATTAGAAGCGCTTAAAAAAGCAAAACCTGCCAATGCTAAAGGTCAGTATCTTCAAAAAGTTTCACTTTCTACTACTATGGGTGCTGGCTTAACCGTCGACCAATCAAGTTTAGAAGCGTAACTTAACGTAAAGTGGTGAAAATCATCACTTTACAAGGGCGGAATTGTTGTCTATAATTTCGCCCCTTAAATTTTGGTAGGAGTTGTATATACTAAGCTTGATTTATTTCAAATTAATCTTTATGCAACCCCCGTCCAAGACCGTAGGTGTTAAATTTTTGATTGAAAATTTTACTTAATTTCCTACGTAGATGGTGATACTCCAGATATTTCCTTAGATTCTGGCTCTCGCCGTATTGGCCTAGTGATGAATGATGTAATTCACTGCTAGGAGTTGTTATTACCGGTGCTTTTATATTAGAAGCCCGGGTTGAACCAGGAGTTAAAGCCAATGGCTATCAATCTTGATGACAAAAAAGCAATTGTTGCTGAAGTTCAAGAAGCTGCCACTGGCGCTCAATCAGCTGTTATCGCGGACGCCCGTGGTGTAGCAGTTGGTGCAATTACACAATTGCGTAAACAAGCACGTGAAAATGGTGTATGGATGAAAGTTGTCCGTAACACGTTAGCACGTCGCGCAATTGAAGGTACTGAGTTTGAATGTTTAAAAGACTCATTTATCGGTCCTTCATTAATTGCATTTTCAAACGAGCATCCAGGTGCAGCAGCACGTATTTTCACTGACTTCGCTAAAACTAACGAAGCCTTTGAATTAAAAGCTGCCGCATTTGAAGGTAACGCTGTCGACGTAAACATGTTAGCTAAGCTACCTACTTACGACGAAGCAATTGCACGTTTAATGAGCGCTATGAAAGAAGCATCTGCCGGCAAACTTTGCCGTACGATTGCAGCAATTCGCGATCAGAAAGAGCAAGAAGCGGCTTAATATTAGTTTTATCTTTTATCATAAAGTTGAAAGAAAACTTAGCACTTTTTGTATTAATAGTTATTTCAAACAGTCGCTTACATTTTGTAAGGCTGTTTATTAAAAACAGGAAATTAAATAATGTCTATTTCTAAAGACGATATCCTAAATGCTGTTGCTGAAATGTCAGTAATGGACGTAGTTGAATTAATTGAAGCTATGGAAGAAAAATTCGGTGTTTCTGCTGCTGCCGCAGTTGCTGTTGCCGGTGATGCAGGTGCTGCTGTTGAAGAGCAAACAGAATTTGATGTTGTATTAACTAGCTTCGGTGAGAAGAAAGTTGCCGTGATTAAAGCGGTGCGTAGTGCAACAGGTTTAGGCCTTAAAGAAGCTAAAACAGCAGTTGAATCTGCTCCTAAAGCAATTAAAGAAGGTGTTGACAAAGCCGAAGCTGAAGAGCTTAAAAAGCTTCTTGAAGAAGCTGGTGCTTCTGTTGAGATCAAATAATCTGTTACTAACGAGATTATTTGCCTGAAAAGGCAATGGCTGGTGGCTTTTTTGTCGCCGGCCTTTTTGCGCTTTGTTTTATGAAAAAAACAAATGGTGTTTTTTTAAACCAAAACAGTGCATTATAGAAAGTTAGACGTTTACGTCACGTATAAAAAGAAAGTTTGTCTGCTATAACAGCAAGCAAATTCGGCAATAACCAGCAAGCTGAGGAACCCCATGGCTTACTCTTATTCTGAGAAGAAACGAATTAGAAAGGACTTTGGTAAAAGTGCACAAGTAATGGATTATCCATTTTTGTTGTCCATCCAACTCGAATCTTTCCGCAAGTTTATTGATAATGATCCAACAGGGGAAATTGGCTTTGAAGCCGCCTTCCGTTCTGTATTCCCAATTAAAGCCTATTCAGGTAACTCTGAATTACAATATGTAAGTTATCGTTTAGGTGAACCCTTATTTGACGTAAAAGAATGTCAAATACGTGGCGTAACATACTCGGCACCATTGCGGGTGAAATTACGTTTAGTCGTATATGATAGAGAAGCGCCAGCGGGTACAGTTAAAGATATCAAAGAACAAGAAGTTTACATGGGTGAAATCCCACTGATGACTGATAATGGTACTTTTGTCATCAATGGTACTGAGCGGGTTATTGTTTCACAATTACATCGTTCACCAGGCGTATTTTTTGATCATGATAAAGGTAAAACGCATTCATCAGGTAAAGTGTTATTTAACGCACGAGTGATCCCTTACCGTGGTTCTTGGCTAGATTTTGAATTTGATCCTAAAGATAATTTATTCGTTCGAATTGACCGTCGTCGTAAATTACCAGCAAGTATTATGTTGCGTGCTTTGGAATTTAGTACTGAAGAAATTCTAGATATTTTCTATGACACCATAACGTTTAAAATTTCTACTGACAAACTTGTGATGGATCTTGTGCCAGAACGTTTACGTGGAGAAACGGCACTGTTTGATATTAAATTACCTAATGGTGATTTAGTGGTTGAACAAGGTCGTCGCATTACAGCTCGTCATATTCGCACCTTATCAAAAGAAAAAATAAGCAAATTAGAAGTACCTGCTGAATATATTGTCGGTAAAGTTTTATCAAAAGCTTATATTGACGAAAGTACTGGTGAAGTTATTGCTGAAGCGAATGCTGAATTAACATTAGAAATACTCGCTGAATTAAGCCAAGCCGGTTATAAAGAATT
>CAZVPC010000268.1:0-2690 GCA_964629005.1 uncultured Pseudoalteromonadaceae bacterium
TGTATCCGAAGCATTGAGTGGCAGAATGTTGTTAAGAGATGCTGGCCAGTTATTGGGAGTAACACCTCATGCTATTCAAACGTATGCGAGAAAATTAGCCTTATGAAGTATTTGTTAGATGCAAACACCTTTATCGAGGCTAAAAACCGCTATTACGGTATGGCCATATGCCCTGCATATTGGCAATGGTTATTAAACTCAAATGAACAACATCAAGTGTGTAGTATTGATTTTGTAAAAGATGAGTTAATTCATGGTGGTGATGAACTGAGTGATTGGGTTAAAGATCATCAGCACATATTTTTACCTGAAAGTGATGAAGCGACTCAGAAATCTTTTCAATCTGTTGTAGCTTATGTTATGTCAATGACGGAAATGAATAACGGTACACATGAAGAGTTTCTTCGCGGTGCTGATCCTTGGCTAATAGCAAAAGCTATGGCGACAGGGGCAACCATTGTTACTCATGAAAGCTATAAAAAAGGTATTAAAAAGAAAATCCTAATCCCGAATGTTTGCAAAAAACTAGGTGTTGAATATATCAATACTTTTGAATTATTGCACAAACTTGAAGCTGAGTTTGTATTACCCACATCTTAAGTTAAGTTGTTCACATAACCTCATCAGCTTTCAAGCTATAAAAAGAATCTTCTCCAATAATTATGTGATCTCAAACTTCAATACCTAACAGTTTTCCAGCTTTTATTATCTGTTTAGTCAATTTAATGTCGGCAATGCTAGTTCTAGGTTCACCACAGGATGGTTGTGTAAAATTACAATCGCTGGCACATTAATTACGACTGCTGTTCTTAATACTTCCGATGATCGTATAGTAACTTGATTAACAGTACCTTTACTTCTTTCATGAGGCATATCATGATCCTCATTTTTGTATAAATCAAACATTTTCATTGATCACAAGTATAGAACAACTTAAACAAACCATTCTACAACTAGCGGTAATGGGCAAACTTGTCCCACAAGACTCAAACGACAAACCCACATCAAAACTATTCGAACGCATAGCAAAAGAAAAAGCGCAGTTAATTAAAGATAAAGTAATTAAAAAACAAAATCATTGCCTGTTGTTAACGTCACTCTAAAAGTGCACTTATTTGCCACATAGTTAAAAATTTAGAATTTCCATCTGTAATGGTTACTGTACTTATACTCCAGTACTCAAAGGTGAGGTTAATTCACTATGGGGCAGGCTTTCCCTGATGTCTGGGTAGCCACCAAGTAATATGCCGCCGTCTACATAATTGATATAGGCCAAGAATATAAATTCTAACCAGTAGGTAGGTGTTAAGCCATAACGCATAAGATATTCATATGCGGCAATGCGATCCTCAATGCCTGTTGTTGGCAAAACTCGATCAAAATAGCTAAGCCACTGGTCTTCTACGCTGCGATCGTTCCGATCATATTTAGTATTAGGAATAAGTACGTAGGGTGTATTGAACATCACATGATGATCTAACTCAGGGACATTAGGTGGAGGTAATATTCTTACCAACCAAAGTTCTCCTGGTTGTCCTTCTAAATTTGTGGTTCTGATCGCTTTAACTTTTTTATGAGTGATTAACTCGGTTAGATGGACGAATTCACCCTCACAACCCATGTGGCGATATATACCCATGCGCGATTGTTCCATATTTTCATAAAGCGATAATAGGCTTTGATCTACTCCTATAAAACGACAAAAATCAATGGCAATAGAGGTCATTGTTTCTTTTATAGCACCTTGTGTCGCTAAATCGAATGAGCCCCAACAGGTAAAGTAAGACTTTGTTATTGGCGACATGGGTGGGTAGTCGGGCGTATACTCATTCATTGCGGCATCATAAGCGATGGCTAATTTTCTCAATGGGGGCAATTCAATCATCTGTTCGATTAAAATTGATAATTGATTTTGAGCGTAACAATAATACGCATGAGCTAAATCATATTTTATTAATTTGTCGGTGTCGATAATGGTTTCTTGTAATTTTTCGGCATCTAACTTGCCTTTTTTCCATGCGTCAAGACTGGTTACTTTATTTTGCAAAAACTCTCTTGCGGTGCTTATCACCTTGCGAGCCACAGGCCCACGACCTTTAAATGCTCTGTTGGATTGTGTGCGACGTTTACTGTTGTTAGTTTTAGCCATAGGGGATTTAATATGATTAATATAGGTTGATAATGTAGGTATTTTTTACAGTTCAGTCAATGAATTTAGCTTAAAAGCAATAGGTAAATTTATAAGCTGAGCCCTTGGTGTTGTCGTTTGGCAATATGCTTTTCGGGCACCATATTTTTATGTAAAACAGCAAATACGATTAAAAAATTATTATCTAATGTGTAATCAATAATATGGCTAGTATAAGGGAAGCTGAACGTTGTTAGTGAAATGTCGGTTCTTTGAGTTCCTATAGAAGGGCTGTCAGATAATAACTGCAATGTTTTGTTCAACTATTGTAGGTACTTTGCTGATTGCTCTTTCCCCCATGTTTTTAAAGTATATTTTAGATGGCTCAATCCCTAAAGGAGAGATTGAAAGAATGATGGACAATTCGACTTTGTTGGTGGTTAGTAAAATGACTAAGAAAGATCAGCAATCGCTTCTCATGCACTTATAAACTATTTATTGGTGTTTTAATCTTAAATTCGTTTAGCGGCAGTTTTATAGACGGTATTACGTTCTCTTTTCC
>CAZVPC010000269.1:0-2668 GCA_964629005.1 uncultured Pseudoalteromonadaceae bacterium
GATGATGTGAATATTAGTCGGCAAAATATTGAAGACAATTATCAAGCGTTTAATTTTAAATCGCTTAATGATATTAGCCTTTATGAAAAGCTATTAACCGAAGGTTTTGATGTTATTGCTAATGCGCTTACTGAAATAGACCAAATATTTGTTGATACCAAGTTTGAATTTGGCTATGTAAAAGACAAACAAGGCAATGACAAACTTATTTATATGGATGAAGTGGGTACACCCGATTCGTCACGCATTTGGGACGGTGAGCAATATCGTGCTGGTAAAGTAGTTGAAAATTCTAAAGAAGGGTTTCGTCAATTACTCTTAAAACATTTTCCCGATGCGGATATTTTACTCAACAAAGAGCGCATGGCAGAGCGTGAAGCGTTGGCGCGCGACAATGCCTTACCTGAATCAGTGTTAATGGATGTATCAAAAACATATATAGCCATAGCTGAAAAAATTACCGGCGGTAAAATTGAATTATGTGAAAATCCCAAGGCTGAAATTATTAAAATTTTAACCGAACAATACAGTTTGATTGATTGATTTTACAACGGGATTTAGTTCGATTGAAACGGTGCTTTTAACGGTATGTATTTTAAAACAAGAGTTTGGAGATGAATCTCTCTCAGCAAGGTTTTTATTTAAAAACCTTTGTTTTTACTACTTTCTTTAACCTTTTTTGTGTAAAATCAGTCTCCATTTTTATTTACAAAATTTGTCTACACCAAGCTTTGTTTTATTAAACGAGCTTTAGGTTTGCTGCAGAGGAACTCATGAATTTAGACGACGTAACATTAGACGACATAGTATTGCGGGCTGAGCAAGCTATTGCAAATGCATCCGAACCAGCCGAACTTGAACAAGTGCGCATTGATTTTTTGGGTAAAAAAGGACTGTTTACTGAGCAAATGAAAGGTTTAAGTAAGCTACCCAAAGAAGAAAAGCCCAAGGCTGGGCAAGTTATTAATCAAGCTAAAAAGCAAGTACAGCAGTTAATTCATGACCGTGGCATATTACTACGCAATGAAGAAATTGAAAAAAAATTAAGTGCTGAGTCTATTGATATTACTTTGCCAGGACGTGGTGCCATGTTAGGTGGTTTACATCCAGTAACACGCACCATAGCACGTATTGAAAGTTTTTTTGGTGATTTAGGCTTTGAAGTAAAAGCGGGCCCTGAAATTGAAGATGATTACCATAATTTTGATGCCTTAAATATTCCTGAACATCATCCAGCACGCCAAGATCATGATACTTTTTACTTTAATCCTAAATTAGTACTGCGCACACAAACATCAGGTGTGCAAATTCGCACTATGGAAGTTGAAGAACCACCGTTGAGAATAATTTCTCCCGGTAAAGTTTATCGTAATGATTATGACCAAACCCATACGCCAATGTTTCATCAAGTTGAAGGTTTGATGGTAGATAAAGATGTTAGCTTTACTCATCTTAAAGGTATTTTACATGATTTTTTACATCACTTTTTTGAAGAAAATTTAGAAATCCGTTTTCGTCCATCCTATTTCCCTTTCACTGAACCATCAGCTGAGGTTGATGTGATGGGCAAAAATGGTAAATGGTTAGAAGTGCTAGGCTGCGGCATGGTTCATCCCAATGTTTTACGAGGTGTAGGTATTGATCCAGAAGTCTATACCGGCTTTGCTTTTGGCATGGGGGTTGAGCGTTTAACTATGCTGCGCTATGGGGTGAATGACTTACGAGCATTCTTTGAGAATGATCTTCGCTTTTTGAAACAATTCAAGTAGGAAAACCAATAATGAAATTTAGTGAATCTTGGTTGCGTGAGTGGGTAAATCCGGCACTTTCATCTGCAGAATTAGCTCATCAAATCACCATGGCTGGGTTAGAAGTTGATGGCATTGAAGCGGTTGCTGGTGAATTTAGTGGCGTTATTGTCGGTGAAGTCGTTGCCTGTGGACCACATCCCGATGCGGATAAATTACAAGTAACAAAAATTAGTCTTGGTGATTTTAATCATGGTGAATTAATCGATATTGTTTGTGGCGCTAAAAATTGTCGATTGGGCTTAAAAGTTGCTGTTGCTACCGTTGGTGCGGTTTTACCGGGTAACTTTAAAATTAAAAAAGCCAAACTTCGTGGTGTGTTTTCTAATGGTATGTTGTGTAGTGAGTCTGAAATTGGTCTCGCTGACAATTCAGCAGGAATTATGGAGCTACCTGCTGACGCACCTATAGGCGAAGATGTTCGTGACTATTTAAATTTAAATGACGTCACTATTGAAGTCGACCTAACTGCAAATCGCGGTGACTGTTTAGGACTTAAAGGGCTAGCACGTGAAGTTGGTGTATTAAATAGCCTACCTGTAACTGAACCCGAAATAGTCGTGAATACGCCAACTATTGACGATGTTCGTGAAATCACAATTGAAGTCGGACACGTTTGCCCACGTTATTTAGGTAGAGTCATTAAAAATATCAATGTTAATGCGACAACGCCATTATGGATGATTGAAAAACTACGTCGTTGTGGCACTCGTGCCATTGATCCTGTGGTTGATGTCACTAACTATGTGTTGTTAGAGCTTGGTCATCCGATGCATGCGTTTGATCTCGCTAAAATTGATGGTGGTATTAATATTCGTTTTGCTAAACAAGATGAAAAATTAGTATTACTTGATGAAAAA
>CAZVPC010000270.1:0-2655 GCA_964629005.1 uncultured Pseudoalteromonadaceae bacterium
TTAGAACATTAATTGCTAACACCTATACTTAGAGTATGAATATTTTATGATTTCAGTAACACCAAAACCACTGGCAAGTCAGCAAGAAATACGTGATTTGGCCAATTTAACCGCAGAGCAAGTGGCATTAAAAATTAGTCATTTAAATTTATCTTATGGCGACAAACAAGCTTTGTTTGATATTTCGATGTTGATCCCTAAAGGCCAAGTTACCGCCTTTATTGGTCCGAGTGGCTGTGGTAAATCAACCTTATTACGTTGTATTAATCGCATGAATGATTTGGTTGACAGTTGTAGCATTAATGGTGAAATAATTCTTCATGATGAAAATATTTATAATAAACATATTGATGTAGCGATGCTACGACGCAAAGTTGGTATGGTATTTCAACGACCTAACCCATTTCCTAAAAGTATTTATGAAAATGTTATTTATGGTTTACGTTTAGTTGGCGTTAAAAATCGTCGTGTCTTAGATGAAGCGGTAGAAAGTTCTTTAAAAAGTGCTGCACTGTGGAATGAAGTAAAAGATCGCTTACATGAAAGTGCGCTAGGTTTGTCAGGTGGTCAACAGCAACGTTTAGTTATCGCCAGAGCCATTGCTATTCAGCCGGAAGTGCTTTTATTAGATGAACCAACTTCGGCACTTGATCCTATTTCAACGTTAACGATAGAAGAATTAATTAATGATTTGAAGAAACAATTTACCGTGGTTATTGTGACGCATAATATGCAGCAAGCGGCACGAGTTTCAGATCAAACTGCGTTTATGTATATGGGCGAGTTAATTGAGTATAGTGATACTAATACTTTATTTACCACGCCAGTCAAGAAGAAAACTGAAGACTATATTACTGGTCGTTACGGTTAATTATATATTCATACGTTAAAATTTCTTACGAATTAAAAAATATCGAGTAAAAAATGGAAAATTCAAATTTAGGCCGTCATATCTCAGGCCAATTTAATGAAGATATCGAAGCACTGATCAATCATGTGATGCAAATGGGTGGTTTGATCGAAAAGCAATTAACCGATGCGTTGACCGCAATCAATGAAACAGATGCTGAGTTAGTTAGAAAGATCATTGCTAAAGATCGTCAAATTAATCAATATGAAGTTGATATTGATGATGAATGTACACGTATTATTGCCAAACGTCAGCCAGCCGCAGGTGATTTACGCTTGATCATGTCGATCAGTAAAAGTGTTGCTGATTTGGAACGCATTGGTGATGATGCTAAAAAAATTGCGAAAGTTGCGCTTGAAAGTTTTTCCAGTAAACAACAAGACTTATTGCTTAATTTAGATCATTTAGGTCGCAATGTTTTGTTAATGTTACAAGCAACCCTTGATGCGTTTGCGCGCATGGATTTTGAAGCGGCATTAACAACACATAAAAATGATGACAAAATAGACCGCGCTTATGAAGCACTATTACGCCAATTAATGACTTATATGATGGAAGATCCGCGTGCAATACCGCAAATAATGAGTGTTATTTGGTCGGCTCGTGCATTAGAGCGTATTGGTGATCGTTGTCAAAACATTTGTGAAAACATTATTTATTATGTTAAGGGTAAAATTGCACGGCATTTATCTATTGATGAAATGAGTGACTTGTAGAAAGGGATTTATCCCCGAAAAGTACGTAGTTGAAACCACGTATGCAATTTAGAATATTATTTTGAACTAAAAACATTTGCATGTGCAAACAAATCGGTTAATATCCGCCTGAAACTGAATTAGACCTAAAGACAGAATAGTCTGGGAAAATAATTATGGCCGGAAATTCTATACTCGGTGTTTTTGCTAAATCACCGATAAAACCGTTAGAAAAGCATATCCGTTTAGTGACAAAATGTTGTAATCAACTCACTCCTTTTTTTATTGCTTGTTTCGAAAATAATTGGAGCGAAGCAACTAAAATCCGTAAAAAAATATCAAAATATGAACAAGATGCTGATGATTTAAAACGTAAATTACGTTTGAGTTTGCATGATAGTTTGTTCATGCCGGTTAATCGTACCGATATTCTAGAATTAATTACTCAGCAAGACAAAATTGCTAACCGAACTAAAGATATCGCCGGACGAATTCTTGGTCGTAAATTAGCGATCCCCACTAAGTTACAAGCAAACTTTACTACCTATCTAAGTCGGTCTATTGATGCCACTGAAAAAGCAGCCGACGCCATTAATGAGCTTGATGATTTATTAGAAACAGGTTTTCGGGGTCGTGAAGTTCAGTTGATTGAAAAAATGCTCAATCAGTTAGATCAAATTGAAGATGATACCGATAGTATGCAAATAGCGCTTCGTCGTGACTTAATGGCCATCGAAAAAGGCCTTGATCCTGTTGATGTTATGTTTATCTATCAAATTATTGAATGGGTTGGTTCTCTCGCCGATCTCGCCGAGCGTGTTGGTGCGCGTTTAGAAATAATGTTAGCTAGGTAATAAGGGCTTATTTAATGGATATTTTAACTTCCTATGGCACACTTCTAGTGCTACTTGCCGCTGGTGTGGGTTTTTTCATGGCGTGGGGGATCGGTGCTAATGATGTTGCTAATGCAATGGGAACCTCGGTTGGTTCAAAAGCGCTAACCATAAAACAAGCGATCTTTATCGCCATGATCTTTGAATTTGCTGGCGC
>CAZVPC010000271.1:0-2594 GCA_964629005.1 uncultured Pseudoalteromonadaceae bacterium
AACTTTGTTAGTTCAAGTTCTGCGACTAAACCCGGAACTTATACTGTAGATGTTTCACAGTTGGCAACACGCGGCACATTAACCGGTGCTTTGGTTAATAATTTGGTGGTTAATAGTGCTAATGCTAATGATAATTTTCAGGTGAGAATAGATGGTATATTATCTAATACAATCACGTTAGCTAATAAAACATATACTTCGGTAGCTGATTTAGTAACTGAGATGCAGTCTAAAATTAATTCAGATAGTACCTTATTAAATAAAGGTGTTAGTGTTATTGTTTCTGAAGATTTAGGTAAACTTAAAATAGAATCAAGCCGCTATGGCATTAACTCTACGGTTGCTTTTACTAGTGTCGCTACTAATTTTCTTACCGATTTAGGTATTGGAGTGCAACAAGGTACTACTGGGGTAGATGTTGTTGGTAATATTGATGGTGTTGCGGGTTTAGGGGATGGTCAATCACTACTTTCACAAAATGGCAATTCTACTGGTATAAAAGTTGATGTTCTCAGTGGTGCAACGGGTAGTCGTGGCACAGTTTCTTTTTCTGAAGGTACAACAGTGCAATTAAATAAGTTGTTGTTGAGTATTATTGATACGCAAATTTCAAATGCCAGTGGTGATGTAAATTCCTCAAGTGTAGCTAATGCCCCCCCGTCAACACTAATTGATTCGAAAACAGACTCACTTTATAAAAAATTAGAACAGCTTGACAGAAAAGATGCTGATCTAAAATTGCGTATGGACAAATATGAAGCACGTTTATTTAAACAGTTTAATGCCATGGACTCGGCTGTTGCTTCTTTAAGTGCTACTTTAGGTAGCCTATCTTCAATGTTTGCGCAATTACCGGGAAGTAACCGAAAATAATAAATTTAGGTGGTAGACAATCCTACTATTTAACTTTAACCAAATGATGGATATAATAATGTCTATTATTGGCTGTAATGTGGTAAAATAGATACCATTGTATCTAAAAGTAAATGTTTTTTATGAGTGAACTATCTTTATTGTCAGCAACAGATGTTCAGACATCAATGTGCAAATGGCTTATTTTAAATAGAACAACATTAAAACTCTCAAGAGAAAAACTCGCTAATCGTAGCGCCGTGCCTGCTGCTACCATCAAAAAATTTGAAACAACGGGGCAAATATCATTTCGACAATTTCTAATGCTTTGGCAGAGCTTAGATGACTTAGAACGCTTAAATTCGCTCACTAAACATTCATCAAAAATAAAACGTGCACCTTTGTCAATTGATGAGGTACTTAAAGGATGAGTTATGAGAAAGTAAATAAGCTAGAGATTTGGCGAAAATTATCAGATGGAAGTTCTGCTGCTGTTGGTGAGTTAGCACAAAACAAGCAAGGTGTTTATTTTCAATATTATACGAGTTATTTAGAGCAGTTTTCAAACTTATCCCCCTTTAATCTTAACTTTGATCCAACACTACAATTAGCTCCGAAAAAGCCTCACAACAGATTACATGGAGCATTTTCAGACTCACTTCCTGATGGTTGGGGTTTAATGTTAATGGATCGTATCTTCAAACAAGCAGAAATATTACCAGCTCAAGTTACGGCAATGGATAGGCTGTCATTTGTTGGTGATAGAGCAATGGGGGCTCTTTCCTATCTGCCTGTTTCAAGTTTACATACCCAAGATGATTTTCAACATTTAACCATTGCAGAATTAGGCCTGCAAGCTCAGGCTATATTTGATGGTCAAACAACCGATGTGCTGCAGGCATTAGTCAATGTTGGAAGTTCAGGTGGTGCAAGACCCAAAGCGCAATTATATTTAAAAGGATCTGATGACAACTATTGTAGCACTAAGGCTAGTAAAGGATGTGAAGCTCACCTTGTAAAATTTACTTCTGCGCAACTTGCGTTAGGGCACGAAGAAGGAATTTGCGAAGCCAGTTATTTATCAATGGCTAAACTAGCGGGTATTAAAGTACCTGAATGGAAATTATTGGATGCACCTAAAAGCTCAGGCGCGAGAAAATGGTTAGCATTAAAACGGTTTGATACGGTCTTAAACAAAAATGAAACGGAAGGTCGATTTCATCTTCACAGTGCTTGTGGTCTGTTTGACGCCGATTATAAAATGCCAAGCCTTGATTATGAAGAATTAATTAAAGCGAGTAGCTTACTTTGCAAAAGCCCTGCTGCAGGGCAAAAAATGTTTCGCCGGATGATCTTCAACCTATTTTCTTTAAATCAGGACGATCACAGTAAAAATTGGGCTTTTTTACAAAATGACCATGGGGAATGGGATCTCGCCCCTTTTTATGATATTACCTTTAGTCCTTCGCCATATAATGAACATGCAACCGCATTTTCTGGATTTGGAAAAGCGCCAAGCTTGAATGCCATTCAAAAGCTTGCAATGCAGGCTAACTTCTTAAATTGGAAGCAGGCTCAAGGTGTAATTGAAGAGGTAGTAGACGCAATCAATGGTTTTAATGTTATTGCTAGCGAATTAGGCGTCTGTTCAGAAACTATAAAGCTTATTTCTAAACAGCTAGAGAGTATTTATAAAGAAAATAAGACGTTACTAGCAAAAATTACGCATGGATAAATATGAA
>CAZVPC010000272.1:0-2575 GCA_964629005.1 uncultured Pseudoalteromonadaceae bacterium
CATTAAAAGAAACACTATCAGGTGAAACACACGATATTAGTACTTTATGGGATGGTATTGATGCCAACTAATATTAAGCTTGAATTTGCTACAGAGTTTAAGCGAAATATTCGCGTATTGAATAAAAAGTATCGTCGGATCAAAGATGATCTGTCTGGTTTATTAGCGGATTTAGCCAAGGGTGAAACACCGGGCGATCAGATCACAGGAACTGGTGCAATTCTTTATAAAGTAAGAGTAAAAAGTAGCGACAACAACAAAGGGAAAAGCGCTGGCTATCGTGTTGTTTATTATGTAAAACACGAAAATAGTACAGTTTTACTTACTATTTATAGTAAAAGCGATCAAAAGGATGTGTCAGTTAATTTTCTTCGCAAAATGATTGAAAAATATAAACTTTAAAGTCGAAATAAAAAATAAAAATAAAAAGACACTCGTCGCAAAAATTGAGAAAATTACAGTAGGTGTCAATGTAAAACTAAGTTTTAATTTTAGATCAAGGCGCTTTAATTCTGTTGTCCCGCCGAAGGTTAGTATTTAGATTAGTAAATGAAAATTGGTATTACTTTCCAACTCTAGTAAGCTCAGCTTTACAATCAAAATAATTAAAAAACAGCTTGTTGGTGAAACAATTGAGCAATAAAGCTATTTTTTTTTCGTTATTTTCAGTAGATTGTTTACTTTATAATAAAAAATAATAACAAAAATTATTATTACAGAAAGTAATTGAGGTATTTCAGTGGCAGTTTCACGAGGCGGTTTTAGTTCACGACTGGGTTTTATTATGGCGGCAGCGGGTTCTGCTGTTGGTTTAGGTAATATTTGGGGATTTCCAACCCAAACTGCGAGCAATGGCGGTGCTGCTTTTGTCTTAGTTTATTTAGTGTTAGCGTTTTGTTTGGCTTATCCCGCTTTTATGGCAGAGTTACTCATTGGTCGTTATGGCCAAGCTAACGCCGTTACTTCATTACAAAAAATGTCACATAACCTTTGGCAAAAACGTTTTGCGTTTATTGTTGGTTTTGGCGGTATTATTTGTGCGGCGTTAATTTTAAGCTTTTATGGTATTTTAGCGGGCTGGATGATGTCTTATGCCCTTGATCCTATTGTTCGACTCTTTGGCTTTAACGATGCTGCGCAATGGTTTGTTTCACAATCGTTAACTCGTAATTTGATTTTTACCGCATTATTTATGTTATTAACTATTTTTATTATTCGTCGTGGTGTTGAAGACGGTATTGAAAAATGGTCGAAACGTTTAATGCCAATGTTAATTGCATTGCTTATTTTGTTAATTATTTATGTGATGACCTTAGAGGGAGCTAGTGAGGGGTTAGCCGCCTATTTAAAACCTGATTTGTCACGGGTATTTGATGCCGATTTGTTGATCAGCGCCTTGGGGCAGGCATTTTTCTCATTATCTCTTGGCACCAGTGTGATGGTGATTTATGGTTCTTATATTTCGAAAAAAGAAAATTTAGTGAGTTTAGGAGCACAAGTTACCTTAATTGATGTCTCTATTGCTTTTTTAGCAGGCTTATTAATTATTCCAGCGATGTATGTAGCGCAAGCACAAGGCGTTGCTATTTTTGCCGAAGATGGTAGTTTGATTTCGGGCTCTAACTTAGTGTTTACGGTGTTGCCGTCGTTATTTAAAGGCATGGGAGCCATGGGCTTATTTGTTGGCTTTGCTTTTTTTGTGTTAATGACTATTGCGGCGTTAACCTCATCAATTTCTATGCTAGAAGGGCCGGTATCGTATGCCGTAGAACGTCATAATATAGAGCGCACTAAAGCCACCACCTTTATCGGTTTAGCTATTTTGGTTTTGAGCATTATTATTGTGCTCAATATCAGTTTTATGTTGGATCTAGTCGCGATGATTTCTACGCAATACGGTCAACCCATTATTTCAATGCTGTGCTGCGTTTTTGTTGGTTGGATTTGGTACCGAGATTCATTATTAAGCGAAATAAAGCAAGGCAATGCCGAGGTAGAAAATACGCTCTTTTGGAAAATATGGCCTTGGTATACTAAATTTGTTTGCCCTACCGCAATTGCGACAGTATTTATTCATTCGCTATAAAAAACACCTTATAGCTTAGGCCAATCTAACTGCCATGGTGATGACCATTTAATTATTTGTGCTTTGATGTTTTCTTGTGAAAATAAATTACCAGTATTGGGTTGGCAAATATAACTGAAGTTTTTATCGTTAAATTTAAACTGTAAAGCAAAAGCATGTAAATAACCACGATCGGCTATTGAACTAGCGTAATAACTAGGATCACCTATTATTGGTGATCCTAAGCTATTTAATGCAACGCGTATTTGGTGAGTTTTACCACTATGTGGTTTGATAATAAAAACCCTGATACTGTTTTCTGCTTTAGATGAAAAAAATTGACTAATAGCAGGATTAGTTTGGCTGCGCATCAATTTATACGTACCGCGCCGGCTTTTTTTCATATCACCTTTGATCAAACCTTGTTTCTTTTTCGGTTTTTTATCACTTAGAGCAAGATAATATTTTTTTACTTGGTGAGCCGCAAATAGGGTTTGAAATTGCTGAGCA
>CAZVPC010000273.1:0-2574 GCA_964629005.1 uncultured Pseudoalteromonadaceae bacterium
AGCGGCTTTAAAAGCTTATCACAAGTCGCTAGTTTAATGAGTGTATCGACAGAAAGCCTACGTCGTTGGCACAAAGACGACAAGCAACGTTTTGAAATTATATTACTTGGATGTAGATTGTTTGTTGATAAAAAATAAATTTAATTAAAAAGCCATGGTATTAACCATGGCTTTTTTGTGTTTATAATTTACTGTTTAACATATCTTGTAAAGCGATCACTGTTCTTTCGAGTTTATCAATTTTTGCTTGTTGAATATTCCATGCTTGCTCAAAACTAAGATTTGGCATAGGCATAATTTCAAGCGAAACATCGTTATGCCATTGCTCCCACGATGCTAACATTCCATAATTCATCTCTGATAACCTTGTTGATTTTGAGCAAAATTTGCTTGTGCTTGTTGATAACCTTGTTGATTTTGTTGTGCTTGACTTACATTTGTTTGAGTTTTTTCGCTATCCCAAAAAATTAATTGCTCGTGTACTTCGTTTGTTAAAAGTCTTAAATATATTTTTTGCTGAACTTGAATGCTACCGTTGTCGCGTTGCCATTTTGTGGCTTCACCGATTTGCATGAATTTGTTTTTAAAAACTTGGTTACCTGCTTGGTCTACTACGGTTTGACCATTTTCTTTTTTAGCAAAACGTTCAACTGAAACGCAAATGCGGCCACGATCTAAAGGTTGATTACTCATTTTTAATATTCCTATTCTGTTAAATTATTTTGTTAATCTTTCGTGTATTTGCTTAATTATTCTTACATCATCGTGACAGTAATCAACAACTTTTTGAGGATCTTTTTGCCATTCATCATAAACCATTGATCCGTCGATATCTCCTTTCCCTTTGATTTTCAAAAGTTTAGCTAAATTATCAGCACTAATTCTCTTACCAAATCCTGCCCATGCTATCATCGTATCAAAATGACTTTGCCCATGCCTTGCGTTTATCCATGTTACGTTTTTGATCTGTTTCACATCATTGATAACAGATCGTTTAAAAATAAATGGCAAATCAAACGATAATATATTGTGTCCAACAAAAAATGGTGTTTTTACTTGTCTATTGTTTGCGCTACAATAATTTATTAAATATTTATGGAACTCTTGCAGCATTGATTTTTCACTTTGATTAATTGTATTAAAACTTACTTTTTTATCATCGATATCAATGTTAATACAAGCAATTTCAGACACATCAGGGTTAAAACTAGTCTTTTCCCATTTTTTTTGAGCAACATCAACCGACTTTTCTTCTGCTAGTTCTTTTTCCCATCTTAAGATCATATCGCAAGCACTGGTAAATTTTATTTCGTTTTTATCTGTTAATCCAAGATCAATGGCAGCTTGTGTTTTTGTCAAATTACTTGGTGCTTTAAAGTTATCTTGAACATCTTTTAATATTTCAAGTCTATGTTCTTCTGAGCTTCTTAATGTTTCAATATCTATATAAACTATCATGCTGTTAACTCCATTATTTGTTGTGTTACTTTTTTGTTTAGTGCATAACCTTGCGATTTTAATGCGTCAATTATTCCTTTATTTGTTTCTCCATTTTGCAACGCAATGATCATATTTTCTTTATCATTATCAAAAGTGTTATACCAATTAGTACCAATATTTTTTTCTTTGTTTTTTGTTACACTCTGCGCGTCATCATCTTCTTGTGCTAATCCAATTATTGCAGCAAATTGGTATCTTCTCATGTAAGTTATGCTTGCACCCATAATTTGGGCTGGATTTCCTGCACTTCCGCCCGCAAGCTTTGCGATCGGAATAATGCAAGTAGTTGAAATATACTCGCCTGAGCTATGTCCTAAAATTGTTTCTAATGTTGTATTGCCTGTGCCATCTGCACCAATTAATTGCACAACAGAAAGCCCATTTTTAGCTAATTCTTTTTTTGCTGAGTCAATACACGATCCTAGATCTGCATATTTATACCCATGTCCTTCCTTTTGTTTACTTACATTTTCTAAGTTGCCCTGAAAAACAGAAAATGCTTTTAACAAGCTTGAAATGCCATCAGATTTATTCATTACATGACTCCATGTTTTTTACAGCTTTATAAGTTTTGTGATCTTGACAAGCATCATATTCGTATGAGCAAGCAGGACAAAGTTGTAAATCATTGTCGTACTGCTCTAGTTGCTGAATCGGCAAGTATTTGTTACACCCATCGCATGAGTCGTGCGTTAATTTATTCATAGTCGCTGATCTCCGTTTCTAATTCTTCTATATTGTTGTAAATAAGTCCGTTGATTTGACTTTCTAGCTCAATGTTAAGTTCAGATGCTTGCTCTATTAAAGTCAATAAAGCTCTGCGTCTCGCTTTTAAAACAATTAATTCTAATTGTTTATTATTTGGCAAATCAGTTGTAATTTTATTAATAATTGTATTCATTGTCTTTCCTATAAAGTTTTTAAACATTCTGAACAAGCTAATTGAATACCCTTAAATTCAATTAGTATTTCTTCGCAATCATCATCTTCATCAATAAGAAGATCACAATAGAAACAATATGCTGATTCGTCTTGATTACAATATTCATTTACTTGACTTGATACTATACACAT
>CAZVPC010000274.1:0-2550 GCA_964629005.1 uncultured Pseudoalteromonadaceae bacterium
GCTATAGTGACTTGGAAATAGCTCAAAAACGTAGTGCCTTAGAGCAAGTAATGAAATCAGACACCGTGGAAACTCACGTAGAAAGGCTCACCCAAGCTGGTTTTAGTCACATTACCACTTGGTTTCAGTGCTTTAATTTTATTTCAATGGTTGCAATTAAATGATCGTATTTTATAAGAAAATTTAATGAATAGTTTTAATCTCTTTTATCAACAAATAGCGACTAACCGCTTAACACACTGGCTTGAAACGTTGCCAGCCCAACTTAACCACTGGCAGCGCAACGAGTTACATGGAGAGTTCAAGCAATGGCAAAAAAGCTTAGACGCTTTACCAAAAACTCAAATATCAACATTAGACCTACAGCATAGTGTCACCATAGGACAACGTGCGGATATTAATGAAGGTGAATATAAACGTTTAGAAAATCTACTGAAAAAATTTAAACCTTGGCGAAAAGGTCCCTACCATATTCACGGTTTACATATTGATACCGAATGGCGTTCAGATTTCAAGTGGGATCGACTACACAACGAAATTAGCGATTTAAGCAATCGTTATGTTTTAGATATTGGCTGTGGTAGCGGCTATCATTTATGGCGTATGCGCGGTGCAGGAGCAAAATTTGTTGTTGGCATCGACCCTACCCAATTATTTTTTATGCAATTCAACGCCATAAAACATTTTATTAATGACAACAAAGTAAATTTACTACCTTTAGGCGTGGAGCAATTACCCGAATTAAAAGCCTTTGATACTGTTTTTGCCATGGGGGTCTTATACCATCGTCGTTCACCCATTGACTTTTTGTATCAACTCAAAGCACAACTAGTTAAAGGCGGCGAATTAGTATTAGAAACCTTAATTGTTGATGGCGATAGTAACACCGTTTTAGTACCCGGCGAACGTTACGCGAAAATGCGCAATGTTTGGTTTTTACCCAGCACTGATGCCATGTGTGCTTGGTTAGAGCGTTGTGGCTTTAGCAATATTCGTTTAATAAACACCGACATAACAGCACTTGAGGAACAGCGTAAAACCGATTGGATAGATACTGAATCATTACAAAACTTTCTTGATCCCAATGATGCCAGTAAAACCATTGAAGGATACCCTGCTCCAAAAAGAGCCATTTTTGTCGCTAAAGCTTGAAAACTCGTTAAGCTATTTTAGTTAATAATGGATATAAAATCAGGAATAGTATGAACAAATTGTGGTTAGAAAGACGATTAACAAAAGTTTCTCAGCGCCAACGAGATCACCGCACACCTTTTCAACGTGATCGCGCGCGTATATTACACTCGGCAGCGTTTAGACGACTACAGTCTAAAACACAGGTTATGGGCAGTGGACAAAGCGATTTTTATCGTACTCGTCTAACTCATTCACTTGAAGCGGCACAAATAGGCTCAGGCATTAGCGCACAGTTACGCAGTAAATATGCAACCTTATGTCAGCAACTTTTACCTAAAGATGACACCTTAATTGAAGCATTATGCTTAGCCCATGATATTGGTCACCCACCCTTTGGTCACGGTGGTGAAGTGGCCTTACATTACATGATGCGCAACCATGGCGGTTTTGAAGGTAACGGTCAAACTTTTAGAATATTAACGTGCTTGGAGCCGTTTAGTGAACATTTTGGTATGAATTTAACTCGGCGCACCTTACTGGGTATTTTAAAATATCCTCACACATTAGATAAACTAATTAAAACAACACAAACAACCGAGCCAAACAGTTTTAGACAACTGAAAGCCAGCCATTGGCACCCACCCAAGGGCCTTTATCTTGACGACCAACAAACTTTGGCATGGCTGTTCGAACCTTTATCAGCACATGACAAAACATTATTTCAACAATTAGCCATTACTTCTGATAGTAATCAACATCATAAAACCTGTTATAAATCACTCGATTGTTCAATGATGGAGCTGGCCGATGATATTGCCTATGGCATTCATGATCTTGAAGATGCTATTGTTACCGGCATTGTTAGTCGCGCAGATTTTGAGGTTAATGTCATCAATAAGCTACAACAGCTTGACGATCCGTGGTTACTAACTTACTGCAAAACTCTTGCTGATAAATTATTTAGTGATCTTCATTATCAACAAAAAGATGCCATTGGCGGTTTAGTTAACTATTTGATCACTGCCATTGAGCTTGTCGATTTAAATCAAACCAATAACTTAAATTTTCACGAACCTTTATTGCAATATAATGCTCAACTGCCAAACACGACAGCAAAGGCATTACAAATATTTAAAGACTTTGTCTACGACTATGTGATCAAACAAGCAAGCATTCAACGTGTTGAATATCAAGGACAACAAATAGTAATGGAAATTTTTGAAGCACTCGCCTCAGATCCTTTACGTTTACTACCTAAAAACACTGCTAAACGCTGGCAATCAGCTAATGAAAATCAAGAAAATTCCGCTCGTGTGATCGCTGATTATGTATCTGGCATGACCGACGAATACGCCACTAAACTTTATAATACTTTATTTGTACCACATAGCATCCCCTCTTTTAACATTTAATCTA
>CAZVPC010000275.1:0-2517 GCA_964629005.1 uncultured Pseudoalteromonadaceae bacterium
AAACTGGTTACCAGAAAACAATGCAAGGCCGTATCGAACCGTCAATGCCAGCATCGCAGGCAATGGATGAGGCGAGTATCAAAAGGCAATTAAAAAGTTTTACTGAACGTCTACAACAATCTGATGGTACATTAAGCGAAGCCCTTCATTCACCAGCAACTATGTCGGTGCAAGATACTGAACAGTCACAAGCAAGTTCGTTAGCGCATTTTAATGCGGATCAAGTCGTAAACAAAACATCAGCTAATGCTAATTTTGTTAATCAACAAGAGTTTGACAGCATTAAAAACGAAATGGCGTCGATCAGACAATTATTAGAACATCAAGTTTCGGGCTTAATGTGGCAAGACCTAGCACAGAAGGATCCGACTAGAGCGATGTTAGTGGAACGTTTGTCAGCTTTGGGTTTAACGGCACAAATTGCCGACCAAATTGCTGGCTTTGTTCCTAAACAGGCAGATGAAAGTCAATCGTGGCAAGCTGCGCTTAATTTATTAACACAACAAATTAATACGACCAATAATGATATCATTCATCGTGGTGGGGTTGTTGCATTGGTGGGACCAACGGGAGTTGGCAAAACTACAACCATCGCAAAACTTGCGGCCAGATTTGCACAAATTCATGGGGTTGATAATGTTGCATTAATTTCTACTGATACTTTTCGTATCGCAGGATTTGAACAATTACAAACCTATGGTCGAATTATCGGCTGCCAAGTAAAATTAGCTAAAGATACGCAAACACTCGATCATTTGATCCAAGAATTTTCAAAGAAAAAATTAGTCTTAATCGATACCGCCGGCATGGGACAAAGAGATTTACGTTTAGCGCAACATTTGACTACCTTAATGTCGAATACGCGTGTTAGAATTCGTAATTATTTGGTGCTTGCTGCAAATACGCAACAAGGTGTCATGCAAGAGAATGTTGAACGATTTAAGAAAATTCCATTAGTGGGTTGTATCTATACTAAACTTGATGAGAGTTTAAGTATGGGAGAAATTATCACAACAGCGATACAAAATGGCTTGCCTATTGGGTATCTTACTGATGGACAAAGGGTTCCTGAAGATATTAAAGTTGCTAATGCGCAAAAATTAGTTATGCTAGCTAATAGAATGATAAGTAAGACAACACCCAGTCATTCATCTGATTGGCATCCACAAGCAAATATGTCTGCTGCCGTATCTGCAGCGAGAATATAGTTCAACTAGCTTAAGAAAATTTGAAGAAGAGATAAATGATAGATCAAGCAAGTGGCTTAAGAAAAATGAACGAGTTAAAGCAAATGAAAGTCATCGCTGTCTCGGGTGGTAAGGGTGGCGTGGGTAAAACCAACGTATCGCTTAACACAGCAATCGCATTGGCTTATCAAGGTAAACGAGTGTTGGTGTTAGATGCCGATTTAGGGTTAGCTAATGTTGACGTTATGTTGGGTTTGAGGGTGCAACGCAATTTATCTCACGTGCTATCAGGTGAATGCGAACTTGATGAAGTGATCATCGAAGGTCCTGCGGGCATTAAAATAATTCCCGCCACGTCGGGCACCCAGTCAATGGTCGATTTAACACCTGCTGAGCATGCAGGTTTGATCCGCGCCTTTAGCGAAATGAGAACTGAATGTGATGTGCTCATTGTTGATACGGCGGCGGGTATTTCTGATATGGTGCTTAGCTTTACTCGCGCAGCCCAAGATGTTTTATTGGTGGTTTGCGACGAACCCGCTTCAATTACCGATTGTTATGCCTTGATGAAATTACTGAGTCGCGATCACGAAGTTTTTAAATTTAAAGTTGTTGCTAATATGGTGAGAAGTCCGCGAGAAGGACAGCAATTGTTTGCCAAACTAACCAAAGTTTCGGATCGTTTCCTCGATGTAGCATTAGAGCTTGTTGGTGTGATCCCTTTTGATGAAAACGTTCGTAAATCAGTACGTAAACAAAAAGCGATAATTGATGCTTTTCCCGATTCTCCCGCATCAATTGCTTTTAGATCATTAGCCAGCAAGATCATCCAATGGCCCGTGCCAACTCAACCATCAGGACATTTAGAATTTTTTATTGAAAAATTGCTCGATCACTAAATCAATCGTCGGTGGTATCAACGTGGTAAAAGCAAATGCTTACAGAGCTAAAACCAATAAGTTAGACTTACTTGAAAAACATACGGTTTTAGTGAAACGAATTGCTTATCATCTTATGGCAAGGTTGCCAGCGAGTGTCTTAGTTGATGACCTGATCCAATCGGGTATGATTGGCTTATTTGAGGCTGAAAATAATTTTGATAGTAACAAAGGAGCAAGTTTTGAAACCTTTGCTGGCATTAGAATTAGAGGCGCGATGTTAGATGAAATACGCCGTGGTGATTGGACACCACGTTCGGTTCATCGTAATAGTCGCTTAGTCAGCGAGGCAATAAAATCACTAGAAGCACAATTTGGTCGTGATATTTCTGATATTGAAGTTGCTGAAAAACTTGATATTTCGTTAAATGAATACCATCATATCCTTAATG
>CAZVPC010000276.1:0-2480 GCA_964629005.1 uncultured Pseudoalteromonadaceae bacterium
CCTTTATTGTGAAAATAAAACATTTGAATAGGTAGTCGAAGTAGTATAACAAATCAACAACTGTGACCCGAATGGCAGACCCCATTGATTGCCTGCACTGTTTTACCGTTTATTTAGCTAATTAGATAGGCTACAATGCGGGCACTTTTTATTCCTTAATTTTCCCAAAAAAGCGTCTTTAATAGAATGTTTGAAATTAATCCAGTGTTAAATAAATTAAAAGAAATTCGTGAACGTGCTGACTTGTTACGGGGGTATCTTTGACTACGATCTTAAAGCAGAGCGTTTAGTTGAAGTTTCACGTGAATTAGAATCTTCTGAGGTTTGGAATGAGCCTGAACGAGCACAAAAATTAGGACAAGAAAGAGCAGAGCTTGAGTTAGTGGTAAAAACTATTGATGATTTAGCCACAGGCACTGACGATATTGACGGCTTAGTTGAGCTTGCTGTTGAAGAACAAGACTTTGACACCTTTAATGAAGCTGAAGCAGAGCTTTTATATTTAGATGAAAAACTGGCAACATTAGAATTTCATCGCATGTTTTCGGGTAAACAAGACAGTTGTAATGCTTATTTAGATATTCAATCTGGCTCAGGTGGCACTGAGGCGCAAGATTGGGCTGAAATGATCATGCGCATGTATTTACGCTGGGGCGACGCGCATGGTTTTAAACCAGAAGTCATTGAAGTAACCGATGGTGATGTCGCTGGTATTAAGGGTTGTACCATTAAATTTAACGGTGAATATGCTTACGGTTGGTTGCGTACTGAAACAGGGGTGCATCGCTTGGTGCGAAAATCGCCGTTTGATTCTTCGGGTCGTCGTCATACCTCTTTTGCTTCGGCATTTGTTTATCCTGAAATTGACGATAATATTGACATTGATATTAACCCTGCGGATTTACGCATCGACACTTATCGCGCCTCGGGTGCGGGTGGTCAGCATGTAAATAAAACCGATTCAGCCATTCGCATTACCCACATACCAACTAATGCTGTGGTACAGTGTCAAAGTGATCGTTCGCAGCATAAAAACCGCGCTACGGCAATGAAGTTGCTTAAAGCAAAACTGTATGAGTTAGAAATACAAAAACAAAATGCCGATAAGCAAGAACTTGAAGATGGTAAATCTGATATTGGTTGGGGCAGTCAAATACGATCTTATGTATTAGATGATAGTCGCATTAAAGATTTAAGAACTGGTGTTGAAAACCGTAATACTCAGGCAGTACTCGATGGCGATTTAGATAAATTTATAGAGGCCAGCTTAAAGTCTGGTTTGTAACATTGAAAAAGTTGTAAGTCGACACGAGCGTAGCAAGTATCGACAAAATGAATATTAATTAGCACACGTAAATTAGAGAAAGTAAGATGACTGATCAAAATAAAGCTGTACCAGATGAAAATAAATTAATTGCCGAGCGCCGCAGCAAACTCGATAATATTCGTGAAAATTGCCCCGCTAACGGTTATCCAAATAAATTTGATCGCAAGGATTATGCAGGCAATATTCAAGCCGCACAAAGCGAAAAAGATAAAGAAACACTCGCCTCAGAAACAGCAACGTATAGTATTGCTGGCCGTATTATGGCTAAACGTGGTCCATTTTTAGTGCTACAAGATATGACTGGTCGTATTCAAACCTACGCCAATAAAGCGGTACAAAAAGACATTAAAGCGCGTTGGGGCGTGTTAGACGTTGGTGATATTATTGGCGTGACAGGTACTTTGCATAAGTCAGGTAAAGGTGACTTATATGTAAACATGGATGAGTATCAGTTATTAACCAAATCATTGCGACCATTGCCAGAAAAATTTCATGGTTTATCCGATCAAGAAACTAAATATCGTCAGCGGTATGTTGATTTGATCATCAACGAAGAAACTCGCAATACCTTTAAAATTCGCTCGAAAGTGGTTGAAGGTATTCGTAACTTTTTAGCAGAGCGTGATTTTATGGAAGTAGAAACACCAATGCTACAAGTGATCCCTGGTGGCGCTACGGCTAAACCTTTTGTTACCTATCATAATTCCTTAGATATCGATATGTACTTACGTATTGCTCCAGAGCTTTATTTGAAACGTTTAGTGGTTGGCGGTTTTGAACGTGTTTTTGAAATTAACCGTAATTTTCGTAATGAAGGTTTATCAACCCGTCATAATCCAGAATTTACCATGATCGAATTTTATCAAGCCTATGCTGATTATAAAGATTTAATGAACTTAACCGAAGAAATGTTACGTACGGTGGCGCTTGATGTTTTAGGGACTACTAATATTCGTAATACGGTTAAAAACAACGATGGTGAAGTGCTTGAAGAAAAGTTTTATGATTTTGGTAAACCATTTGTACGCCTGTCTATGGTTGATGCCATTCTTAAATATGGCAAAGAACAATATGGCGAGGTATTAGACGAAAATGCATTACGCAATCCAGAGCAAGAATTTGCCGCAATTAAAACCATGGCTAAAAAAGTTGG
>CAZVPC010000277.1:0-2479 GCA_964629005.1 uncultured Pseudoalteromonadaceae bacterium
ACCACGGATTGTTTTTATTCGATTATTTTATTAGAAAATTTTATTAGAAAATTTTATTAGAAAAGTATTATAAAACTACGAGGTGTTTTTGATGAATTTTGAATACAGCGAAAAAGTAAAAGCATTGATAACGCGCTTAACCACTTTTATGAACGAGCATGTTTTTCCTGTTGAACAAGCAATGCATGAGCAAGTATCTAATGATCCGTGGTCAACACCACCGTTAATGGAAACGCTTAAGGCAAAAGCGAAAACACAAGGCTTGTGGAATTTGTTTTTGCCATTAAGTTATGGCAAATACAGCGTTGGCTTGACGAATTTAGAATATGCACCCTTAGCTGAAATTATGGGCAAAGTTATTTGGGCTCCAGAGGTATTTAATTGTGCCGCGCCTGATACTGGTAATATGGAAGTATTGGCAAAATACGGTAATGAACAGCAAAAGAAACAATGGTTAGAACCCTTGCTAGCGGGAGAAATTCGTTCAGCATTTGCGATGACAGAACCTGAAGTTGCCTCAAGTGATGCGACTAATATTGCCACTAGTATAGTGCGAGACGGTAACGAATATGTGATCAATGGTCGCAAATTTTATATTAGCGGCGCGTGTAGAAAACAATGTCAGCTACTTATTGTGATGGGTAAAACCGATCCCGATAATAGCAATCGTTATATTCAACAATCGCAAGTGCTTGTGCCAATGAATACTGCTGGCGTTAAAGTAGTGCGCCCGATGAAAGTGTTTGGCTATCAAGATGCACCTGAGGGGCATGCTGAAATTATTTTTGATAATGTACGAGTACCTATTGAAAATATTATTATGGGTGAAGGTAAAGGCTTTGAAATTGCGCAAGGGCGCTTAGGTCCGGGTAGAATTCATCATTGTATGCGTTCGGTTGGTGCAGCGCAACGAGCTTTAGACTTAATGTGTAAGCGGGTGAATGAGCGCATTGTTTTTGGTCGACCAATGATAAAACAGCAATCAATTCGTGAAGATATTGCTAAATCTGCTTGTCAAATTGAACAGGCGCGGTTGATGACGTTAAAGGCTGCGTCTCAAATGGATATCGCGGGTAATAAAGCGGCCAAAGAACTTATCGCGATGATCAAAATTGTTGCGCCGAGTATGGCGTTAGATGTTATTGACAGAGCTATTCAATGCCACGGTGCTGTCGGCGTTAGCCAAGACACTTTTTTGGCACACATGTATGCGGCACAACGTACTTTACGTTTAGCTGACGGCCCTGATCAAGTACACATGATGCAATTAGGACGTGATTTAGTGAAACGTTTTAGTCTAGGTTAATCTTTAAAATAAATATGTAAAAATTACGCCTTAATTTTTAAGAGGAATGATACATGCAAAATACTAACGCCTTCGATATTGACATTTTAACTCGCTATTTAGCCGCGCATGTTGATGGTTTTAATGGTCCAATGTCGTTAGAAAAATTTAGCGGTGGTCAGTCTAATCCCACCTTTAAAGTTAATGCAGCATCGGGTGTTTATGTATTACGCAGCCAACCACAGGGTAAATTGTTGAAATCGGCTCATGCGGTTGATCGTGAATATAAAGTATTAGCGGCGCTTGAACACACTAAGGTGCCAGTCGCTAAGGTTTTTCATCTTTGTGAAGATACCAGCGTTATTGGTTCGATGTTTTATTTGATGGAATTTTGTGATGGTAAAATTTATTGGAACCCTGCTTTAAAAGAGATCGATAGTAACGAACACCGAGCATTGATGTATGCTGCCATAAATAAAACCCTCGTTGCTTTGCATAGTGTTGATATTAAGGCTTGTGGTTTAAGTGATTTTGGTAAATCAGGCAATTATTTTGAGCGTCAATTAACACGCTGGACAAGCCAATACCAAAGCACGCAATGGCAAGAAATTTTAGCAATGGATAACTTGGCAAATTGGTTGCAAAATAATTTACCTAAAGATGATGGTCGTATTTCTTTAGTTCACGGTGATTTTCGTTTGGATAATCTGATGTTTCACCACCAAAAGCCTGAAATTATTGCGGTGCTTGATTGGGAGCTTTCTACTTTAGGACATCCCTTTGCTGATTTGGCTTATCAATGTATGCATTTGCGAATGCCACAAGGTATGGGTAGCATTAATGGCTTGCAAGGCATTAATCGTACTAGTTTGGGCATTCCTAGTGAACAAGATTATATTGACAATTATTGTCGAAGTATGGGGATTGAAAAAATAGAAAATTGGCCTTTTTATTTGGCTTTTAGTTTCTTCCGTTTAGCGGCTATTGCTCAAGGGGTTGCTAAACGCGCGCAACAAGGTAATGCTTCTAATAAAGAAGCAAGTAAAGCGGGCAGTTATGTAGAGCCGCTAGCTTTAATGGCATTAGATATTATTAAGGAAGAAAAATAATAGCGTGTTGCGATGGCCACCGTGATTAAAAAACATGCCTATGCAGATCACTCAGGTATTTATTCTAATTGTCATCTTCGAAACG
>CAZVPC010000278.1:0-2469 GCA_964629005.1 uncultured Pseudoalteromonadaceae bacterium
CGAGCGGATCACTAGCGCTTACATTAAAGCAGATCCTTGTTATTTTTCTTCCGAGTATGAGAATAAAACAATTCCATCGCACTTATAAATGAATTGTTGTTACCCCAAAATTCGGGGTAGTCACCTTGCTTCTTTATCAATGCCGCTGAAATTTCAATAATGTTATCGCTACCTTGATGGTTTTCAGGCCAACCATTATTAGGATCAACCTCAGTTCTTAGATCATTAATATCTTTGCTATCAACATGCTCCCTCCCTGCTGCACTTTCAATATTTATTGGCATAGACCAAAACTGGTTTAACTTTGCCGATTGAGACACTATCGATGGTGATTTTTGTTTTATTGAGGTAATTGTATCTCGTTTGACATGTGTTGCAGTATACTTGTGTTGTTGATACTGCATTTCAACATTTTCAGGCAAGGTTAAATGTTCGGCAAAGGCTTTACCTAGTTCCGTTTTTTTTAGCTCTTGATGTAGTTTTTCGGCTGCAAGTCCGCGCAGCTGAAATAACAGCATCGGATTCAAATCTAACATACTAGCAATACGATAATAGACCCCAGCAATATGTTTGCATGGGTTGCTGTAGTCTGGGCAACTGCAACTGGCTTTTACATTATCATATGACGATGGCAGTAGGCTGCCACTGTCAAAGGCTTCATCAATACTACTCGGTATTTCGTTTAACATCAGTTTCGACAACCACAGTGCATTGCCACTTATTTTTTTGATGATCGTTTGCCATTGTAACGGTTTTATTTGATCAAATTTAAGTACTACTTTGTATCTTGGCTCTTTAGTTACCCCAAAGTAAGGGTTAACATTTCCTCGTATAGTGGCTTTTATTTCACTTTTGTTAATGTTAAAGGCTAGCACTCGCTTATCTGTTCTATAAGCTTTACCGCGCTGAAGTCGGCCGGGATCAATATAAGCCTCTAAGGCTTGCACAAACTCTTCCCCCCACCAAGTTTTATGTATAAGTTTTGATGACATCGGTTAATACCTCTATTCGCTATCTTTGCTTGCTCAGTTGAATAAGATTGATAAATGATTTGGCGTTCAGAGTTGACAACCATGATTCGTCGTTACCGACTATCGAGTCTGCTACTTTTTGTTTATCGACTAACATTTGATCTATCTTTTCTTCTACTGTGCCTAAGGTGATAAATTTATGGGCAAATACTGTTTTTTGTTGACCAATACGATAAGCACGATCAGTTGCTTGATTTTCTACCGCAGGGTTCCACCAGCGATCAAAATGTATAACATGATTTGCCTTAGTTAACGTGATCCCCACGCCGCCTGCTTTTAACGACAAAACAAAAATACTGGCTGGCGAATTTGGCGCTTGAAATTGCTCGATCATCGCTTCTCGTTTTTTACGAGGCGTACCACCGTGTAGATAATGGGTGTTAAAACCTAATTGGGTTTGTAACAAGTGTTGCAGCGCATCACATATTTCTTTAAATTGGCTGAAAATAAGAATGCTTTCGCCATTGCCAATCGCTTCTTTGGCCAGCTCGGTGAGACGTTGTAATTTTATCGACCGTTCAAGGCTAAATTCACTGCCGTCTTGCAACAATTGAGCGGGATGATTACAACACTGTTTTAACCGTAATAACGCCGACAAGAAAATCATTTTATGCTCGCGAGCTTCTTGAGTGTCATTAATACTTGCTTCAACTTCATTGACAATAGCCTGATATAAGGACGCTTGTTCTTTGGTTAGTTCGCAATATACTTTTTGCTCAATTTTGTCAGGTAAATCTTGAATAATATTTTTATCTGTTTTCAAACGCCGTAAAATAAAGGGCTCGACTAAATTTTTAAGCATGCCCGTTTTTCTAATGTCGTTATCTCGTTGTACTGGAAGTTCAAACTCTTTTCTAAAAGTGGCGCGAGTTCCCAATAGACCAGGATTTAAAAAGTTAAATAACGACCATAAATCCATCAACCTGTTTTCAATAGGAGTACCAGTTAAAGCAATTCGACTATTAGCACGGAGACTATAAATAATTTTAGTTTGTGCTGATGAGGGATTCTTAATATTTTGAGCTTCGTCAATGATCAAACGTGACCATGTTGTACTTTTAAATAACGCTTTATCTTGTCGTATCAAACCATAAGAGGTGATCACAATATCGTTATCCGCCATGATTTGACTAAAGTCTGCTGGTTTGGTTCGCTTTGAACCATGATGAATAGTGGCTTTAATATTTGGGGCAAATTTTTCTAACTCTTTAAGCCAATTACCAATAACCGACGTTGGGGCTATTAATAAAGCCGCTTGTTGTTTTGGATCATTTAATAACAACGAAATAACTTGCATGGTTTTACCTAAGCCCATGTCATCAGCTAAGCAAGGGTTCATACCTAAATTTTCTAAATAACTAAGCCAGGATAATCCCCTTAATTGGTAAGGTCTTAACGTTGCCTTTAAGTTTTTAGGTGGCTGAATTAACGATAACTG
>CAZVPC010000279.1:0-2420 GCA_964629005.1 uncultured Pseudoalteromonadaceae bacterium
ATTTGGCAATTTTTCCTACGTATAAAATAGATCACCTAATTAATGAAACTGGTATAACTCTATACTCCGCAATCAACACACGGATAATAGCCATCATCTTGTTTGGATAACTTAATGAAAAATACTACCCAGCCATGGCAAACCCTTTATCGTAACGTCAATCTTGCCACCATGTCAGATGGTAGCCATAGTTATGGGACTTTGACACAAGCCGCCATTGCAATTAGCGAGGGTAAAATTGCTTGGTTAGGTAAAGAGTGCGATATACCGAATGATAAAAAAAAACCTCTTAATATTATTGATGGTAAAAATCAATGGTTAATGCCGGGATTAATTGATTGTCACACCCATTTAATTTATGGCGGAGACCGCGCTAGTGAATTTGAATTACGCTTACAAGGAGCAAGTTATGAAGCAATAGCTCAAGCTGGCGGTGGTATCATCTCTACCGTTACCGCTACCCGAGAAGCAAGTGCAACAGAATTATTTAACGCCGCATTACCACGATTAACCGCATTACATCAACAAGGCGTCACTACAGTTGAAATAAAGTCGGGTTATGGTTTGAATATTGCCACTGAAATTAAAATGTTGCAAGTTGCAACTAAACTTGCTGAAACATTGCCCGTGACAGTAAAACGAACATTTTTAGGGGCTCATGCACTACCAACTGAATATAAAAATAATGCCGACGCTTACATCAGCTTAGTCTGTGAAAAAATGCTACCGCAAATGGTCGAACAAAACTTAGTCGATAGTGTTGATGTGTTTTGTGAAAGTATTGGCTTTAATTTAGCTCAAACAGAGCGCGTATTTAAAATGGCTAAACAATACAATTTACCGATAAAAGTACATGCTGAACAACTTTCTAATTTAGGTGCCACTAAGCTTGCCGCTCAATATCAGGCATTATCATCTGAACATCTCGAATATTTATCAGAAAGCGGCATACAAGCCATGGCAAAAGCTAATATGACCGCAGTTTTATTACCCGGCGCATTTTATTTTTTACGCGAAACCAAACTGCCACCCATTGAAAAACTCCGTGAACACGGTGTTGCTATAGCCATAGCTACTGACGCTAATCCAGGTTCATCACCAATACATTCATTACCCTTAATGTTAAATATGGCTTGTACATTATTTAAATTAACCCCGGTAGAAGCCATTGCCGGTGTAACCTGTCATGCCGCAAAAGCTTTAGGCATTGCGAATAAAACCGGTATGCTCAAAGTAGGATACGATGCTGACATGGTGTTATGGGATATAAAACAACCGGCCGAATTATGTTATCAATTTGGTGTTAATCCGCTTAGTGCTTTAATTAAACAAGGCAAGCAAGTTATTTAAGCATTTACCTGTACAAAAAACGGTTTATTAAGTAGTCTGAAAGTATATTTTGTATGGATATGAAGTTTTGAATATTAGATGAATCGTTTTGATTTACCGTCATGCTATGGCTGCCAACCTACTTTTTTTAAAAAGCTAGCGGTGAGCATTTATTTTAGCTTAATTTCATTTCCTAGCTTTGCTGCCGCACGATTTTCATTTATTGAATATAATCTCGCTTTTGTTTTAGGATTAAGCCTACCAGTATTGTTGATTGCCGTATTACTCAATAAAAAAATAGCCATCAATTGGAAATTCCCCGCCTTGATAACAGCCAGTGTTTTACTGTTATTTTATGCTATGGCTCATTTTTCCAACCAACAAATAAGCTTGTCATTAACTGCCGCTACCTTGTATTTAGCCCTCATCTACTTATGGCCTATGTATAATGAAACCGAACAGGATTTTACTGACCCGCCCTCAAAATTCAAACGCTATTCTAGCTTAAGCTTGATCATAATTGCCTTAGCTAATTTGATCAGTATTTGGTTTTTACCACAAATTGATGCTTATTTAGCCTGGCTATTGATGGCAAGCTTAATTTTATTGATCGCGTTAATTCGCATAATAAAACTGATTTTTCAGCACAAACCGCAAGCCAGTAGAATGCTCGCACAATGGTTATTAACCAGCTTTTTTGCGGCAGCAGTTTTCTTATGGTTAAATGCACAAATTGGCATTAATACTTTGATCATCACTTGTGTACTAAGTTATCTCGCCACACTGATCAATGGTTGCTGGTTATTAGTACAACAAATTTATAGTGATCTTTCATTTAACCAGCAAAGTTCTATACAAAAAATAAATAACGATGAATTATTCTTATATACTCATGATCCCGCAACCAATTTGCCAACTTACCAACATGCTTTAAAACAATTCGAACTTATTTTTAACCACAATAAAAATCCAGACTATGCGGCCATTGTTTTTCAACCCATTAATTTCACTCAAGTTAATTCTATTTTAGGACACCACAATTCTGACGTTTTATTACTACAATTGGCCTATTGTTTACAACAAAAAGTTGC
>CAZVPC010000280.1:0-2413 GCA_964629005.1 uncultured Pseudoalteromonadaceae bacterium
ATGGTTGCAAGCCAAGCCCCTGATTTTATGTTTATGGACGTGGTTATGGGTGAAATGAATGGTGACGAAGCACTAAAAACTATTCGCGCGAGTGGCTCAAATGTACCCGTAGTAATGCTCTCTTCGGTGACTGATCAAGCGTTGGTTAATCAGTGTCAAGAATATGGTGTTTCAGGCTTTATTTTTAAACCTATCCAAGCAGATAATGGCGCCAAGATCCTGAAAGACTATTTAAAAATCGCTTAACAGTCCGCCAAACAGCATATTTATACTCATATAGTGTCAATTAAATCGCCTCGTTATCGGTTAAATAACGAGGTGCTTCGGTTAGCGTTTGATCCCAGAAAAATTGATCCCTGACAATCTTGATAAGTCATAATGCCACGTTGCAATATCATCAGGATTAAAATCACTTAATTGATGATGTCCACAAGCCCGAGCCATTACTGTCATCAGCTCTACTGACGCCGCAAAGAAATTGTTAAGCCGACTTGCTGACTGTTCTATATTTAAACGTTGACGTAATTCAGGTTTTTGTGTGGCAATGCCCGCTGGACAATTATTGGTGTTGCACATCCGTGCTGCAACACAGCCAATCGCCTGCATCGCACTATTTGAAATAGCAACACCATCAGCTCCTAAGGCCATTGCTTTCACAAAATCCATTGGTGTTCGTAATCCACCCGTAATGATCAGGGTTATTTTTCCCGACAAACCCTGTTGATCAAGATATTGTCTTGCACGAGCTAATGCAGGAATAGTTGGCACACTAATGTTATCTCTAAAAATTTCTGGTGCTGCACCTGTGCCACCGCCACGACCATCTAAAATCAAATAATCCGCACTCGCATCTAACGCAAATTGAATATCTTGTTCGATGTGATTGGCGCTAAGTTTAAACCCAATCGGAATACCTCCCGTGATCTCTCTAACCCGATCAGCAAATGCTTTAAAATCATCACTCGTCTTAAGATCAATAAAGGTTGGGGGTGAAATAGCCGCTTTACCCGCTTCAATACCTCTAACTGCGGCAATTTTGCCGATGTTTTTATTACCGGGTAAGTGCCCGCCTGTTCCTGTTTTAGCACCCTGCCCACCTTTGAAGTGAAACGCCTGTACCTTAGTTAATAATTCTTCTTTATAACCAAATTGTGCGCTAGCTAACTCATAAAAATAGCGTGAATTATTCATTTGCTCTTCCGGTAGCATTCCCCCCTCACCAGAACAAATGCCCGTACCTGCAAGTTCAGCGCCTTTAGCTAACGATATTTTTGCTTCTTCAGACAAAGCACCAAAACTCATATCAGAGACAAATAAAGGGATCGCCAACTCCAGCGGTTTTTTAGCGTTTGGACCAATAATTAATTTACTACCTACCGCTTGATCTTCAAATAATGGTTTTTGTGCCATTTGAGCCACCATAATTTGAATGTCATCCCATTGCGGTAACTGGTGACGAGGTACCCCCATTGACGTCATCCTGCCATGATGTCCTATTTTACTTAGTCCATTTTTAGCTAGCTCATGAATAAAAGCAACGCTGGGCTCTTCAACAGTGGGTTCAGCAATAGGCATTGCCGAAGTTGGCAACAGACTAATCGATGCTGTAGTTCCTATTTGATCTTTTGAGAATTTTTTATGAGTGCCATCACAGAAAGGTTGATTCGCTGAATACTTGCAAGCACACAAATAAGCGGTACCCTCTTCTTCAGCCACAAACGCTTTAGGTTTAAAGGCACTGCCTGCATGAGAACCATCACAAAAAGGTTGTTTTGAAGACTTACCACAGGTGCAAAAGTAATACTCTTGATTTTTAACTAATTCTACCGCTTTGGGTTTATTGTCAGCAATTACTGGTTTGTTCATTTTAATGCCTAGTATAAATATTTTATACCCAAACAAATTAGTCCAACAAACAAGTAATGTACAGCCAGAACAATTTTTATTTAATATTATTGAATAAAAATTAAAGTTTCTATCTTTGTTGCCGATAAAGTTATTGGCAGTTCTACTGTCAAACCATTCCCTAGTATCTAATGGAGATAAACGATGAATATATCATCTATTTCAAATCCAGCGATCCAACAAGTAACTCTTCCTCAAACAAGTACCGAAGCTATTGAAGGAAATTCACCTGAAACTGATGGTACTCAAGATGACCCAAACAGTGTTAGTTCTGTTTCACAGGTGTCTAGTACGTTAGCAACATCAGGTTCTGTAGGAACAAAAATTAATACCACGGCATAATTTTACAAAAAATTGTGCCTTCGTTATTTAACTTTTCCAAAAAGAAAAATAACTTTATACTTTATACTTTATCTCAGGGACGAGATCACAACAAACTGCTATTGATGAAACAAAAAAATAACGATAGTTAAAACAACAAACTGAATATTAATTAATGGCTTTCGCT
>CAZVPC010000281.1:0-2403 GCA_964629005.1 uncultured Pseudoalteromonadaceae bacterium
TATTGGAATGCTTGATCAAATTGTCCTAATAAGGGTTGTGCCACGAGTAAGGCTATGATCAAAGAGAACAAACTGACCATTCGACCCACACTAACATAATGGTTTTGATTTTTATTGGGTCTAAAACGCTCGTAAATATCCATAGTAAAAATGGTAGAAATGCTATTAGTCATTGAAGCAACCGAAGAAACAATAGCAGCGACCAATGCCGCAAATACTAAACCCTTCAATCCCTCTGGCATTAATTGCATCATACTCGGATAAGCACTATCTGGTGAGGGTAAGTTAGGCTGTAATACCACCGCCGCAATACCAGGTAGTACTACAATAATCGGCATTAATAATTTTAGATAAGCCGCAAAAGCAATGCCTTTATGAGCTTCGTCAATACTTTTTGCCGCTAACGCACGTTGAATAATATATTGGTTAAAGCCCCAATAAGATAAATTCATGATCCACATACCGCCAACTAAGACAGAAATCCCGGGTAAACTCGCATAATTTGGATTGTCTGAGCTTAATATCATATCGAATTTTTCAGGTACTGTGCTGGTTAATATACTAAAACCCTCAATAAAACCCTGACCATGACTCACTTCATTAAGTGCTAAATAAGATAAAACCAAACCACCAAAAACAAGTAATACCACCTGAATAATATCAGTAAAAGCAACGGCTTTAAGACCACCATAAAGCGAATAGGCAACAGAAAATAGTGATAAAAATATCATTCCATAAATCATATCAACGCCAGCTATCGCATGAATAGCTAAACCACCTAACCATAAAATACTGGTTAAATTTACTAACACATAAACACCTAGCCAAAAAATTGCCATGACCATTTTAACTCTGGTGTCATAACGATGTTCTAAGAACTGTGGCATGGTATAAATTTCGCTTTTCAAAAAGATCGGTAAAAAATACTTACCGACAATCAACAAGGTTATAGCCGCCATCCATTCATAAGAGGCAATGGCTAAACCAATGGCATAACCTGAGCCCGACATGCCAATAATTTGTTCAGCAGAAATATTGGCCGCGATTAAAGACGCACCAATGGCCCACCACGGCAACGCTTTACCCGCAAGAAAATAATCATCCGTATTACGATCATGATTTTTTTCATTACGTGAAATCCATAATGCAATCAGTAATAAACCAACAACATAGATGATAAATATTGAAGAATCTAAAAAAGATAGGTTCATGTTTTAATATACCTTTATTCTTATATGAACAGCGTATTTTATGCGAAGAAATCGCTTTTACTGAAATGACACAGATTTAAACATTACCATAAAAATGCCAATCACGTTATGGTGATTGGCACAATAGACTTTATTTTTGTTTAACTTTATTTTTGTTTAACCTTGTTTTCTTAAAACGACTAACCCCTTATTAACCCGATCAGTTTTAATATTAAAATTATTGTTTAGTGCGGCAATTAATCCATTAACATCGCCAGTTTTAAAACGTCCGGCTATTTTAATATTTTTGAGTTCTTCATCTGCAATTTCAAACTTAACCGATGTATAGCGGCTAACTTCTTTCATCGCTTCTTCTAAGGACTCACCTTTAAAAACCAAATGACCATAACGCCATGAAAGATTTTCTTTAATGGTGTTTTGATCGATTTTGGTAACTTTATCATCGCTTTGACCATTTACTTCGATACTTAATGAGGCGATTTCACCTTTAGAAACGGCTAAAGAGCTGACTGGTATTTTTAAAGTTGCTGCGGTTACCGTTTGTTCTGGTTTAAGCTGACCTATTAGTACTTTTCCGTCGGTAACGATTAATTCGACTTTTTGCGCACTCACTTGTACGTTAAATGCGGTACCAACCGCCTGAATTACCTTGTGGTTGGCAACCACGCTCAATGGTCGACTTTTATCATGAGCCACATCAACCGAGAGTTCACCTCGTTTTAACTCTAGCAAACGATAATCATCGGTATAACGCACCAATAATACGCTATTGGTATTGAGTAAGACTTTACTATTATCCGGTAAATAGATGGTACTACTTTCACCAATAGCGGTTTCATAACGCACAAACTGTTGATCATCTCCAAACAAATTTCTGCCGCTAAAATCAGATAACACGCCAACAAATAAAGCCAACACGATGGAAGCTGCCATCGCTATACTCCATTTTTTGGCTCTTGAAAATTTATTATTTATTGAGGCATGATTGGCAGCAGGAAATAAATCGGCCAAGCTGTCTAACGCATCCATTTTATCCCACAAACCCGCCATTTCAATAAGTAGTTTTTGATGTTGGCTATCTTTTGATAACCACAATCTAAATTTTTGACGTTCTTGTTTGGTTAACGTTCGATCAATCTTCGCTATCCACTGACTTGCTTGCTCAAACATTTCGTCGTTATTCATAAGTGGG
>CAZVPC010000282.1:0-2384 GCA_964629005.1 uncultured Pseudoalteromonadaceae bacterium
CACTTCTTCAACACTGATAATACCGCGCTCAGCATAATCATACGCTGATTGTGCCAAAGGTCTAAATCCAGCATGAGCATTAGCATGTTTAGTAAACGCTTCCGCGCTGTTTTGTTTCAAGGCTAACATCATCGCTTGATTTAATTCCAATAATTCAAACACGCCAATTCGCCCCTTATAGCCTGTATATTGGCAACTTTGACACCCCTTACCGTGTTTATAGTCCACTTGCTTGGCTCGTTCGCCAACAAGATTGGTTAACCAAAACAATTCCTGCTCTTCAGGTTGATAACTTTGGCAACAATTTTTACAAATTCGCCGTACCAAACGTTGCGCGATAATTGCCCGCAATGCTGAACCCACTAAAAATCCTGCCGCACCCATGTCCATCAATCGTAACGCACTGGTGATCGCATCGTTAGTATGCAAGGTTGATAAAACTAAGTGTCCGGTTAACGCGCCACGAAGACCAATTTCAACGGTTTCTTGATCCCGCATTTCGCCGACCATAATAATATCAGGATCTTGACGCAATGCCGTGCGTAAAATACTGGAAAAGGTTAACTCTATTTTACTGTTGATCTGTACTTGATTTATGCGTGGTAGGCGATATTCCACCGGATCTTCTGCGGTAATGATTTTTGTACTGGCTTTATTGAGTTCACTTAACGCGGCATAAAGCGTGGTGGTTTTACCGCTACCCGTTGGTCCGGTAACCAAAATCATGCCATGTGGTCGAGTAATTTGATGACGCACTCTGGCAACGAGATCTTTAGGCATCCCTGTTTGGTCGAGCGATAAAATACCCGCAGATTGATCCAACAAGCGCATCACCACAGATTCGCCATGTTGAACAGGCATGGTTGACATCCGTACATCAATGCTATGCCCTTTAATTTTAAGATTAAAACGGCCATCTTGGGGTAAACGTTTTTCTGAAATATCTAAACCTGCCATTAATTTCAACCGTAACACCATCGCCGAAGCGATACGGTTTTCTTTTAAAATACTCTCTTGCAATACGCCATCAATACGTTGCCTAATTCTTAGTTGATGCTCATCGGGTTCAATGTGTATATCTGAGGCGCGCATTTGTACGGCATCTTCAAAAATGGATTGCAACAACTTGCCCACCGTGGCATCACCACCTTCGTCAGCAATGCTCGTTGATAAATTAAACTCACTCGATTGGTCGTATTCATCTTCTAACTGACTAGCAAAAGACTCAATGTCGGCAGTACGGCGATACAAACCGTCAAACGCGTCAAATAACTGCGACTCCATCACCACGGCTAATTTAATAATCTTAGGCGCTAGCATACGCTCTAATTGATCTAAACCATTAAGATCGGCGGGATCGCTCATACCAATAAGCACCGAGTCACCCTGATCTTCAATGATCAAGGCTCGTAGGCGGCGCGCATGTACTTCGGGTAGTAATGCGGCGACATTGGGCGCAATTCTTTTATCACTAATGTCTAAAAATGGCACATTAAGTTGCTGCGCCAAAAATGCTAATAACTGTCGTTCACTTATGTAACCTAGTTCAATTAAGGTATCACCAAGTTTGCGACCTGTTGATTTTTGAGTAGTTAATGCCTGATTTAACTGTTCATCACTCACAATATGCTCATGAACCAGTAAATCACCAAGCCGCATTTTTAATTTTGGTGCTGCCATGTGCTATTCCCCCAATTCGTGTATGCGCTGTTGAGCAAACTGTTGAGAATCTGATGATAAATTCCCTTGTGCCACGGCTGACTGATACGCTTGTGCTGCTAATTTATACTGACCGTTGCTGTCGTATGCCACGGCAATCCCCAACCACCATCGTGCTTGCGCTGGTTGAATACGCGTTAAGTGTTGATAAGACTCAACGGCTTGTTGATACTTACCCAATTGTTGCGCAATACTTGCCAAGGTGACTAAGTATTCAACATCATCGGTCTGTTCGTATGATTGTAATACTTGCCGAGCTTTTTCTTTCGCGCCTTGGCTTAAGTAGATACGTGCTTGCATTAATCTGAATTCGCTGTCTTGCTCATCTAAAGCGATGCCTTGCGATAATAAATTTAACGCTGGTTGATAAGATTGCCGACCAAACCACAGTGCCGCTAATTGTTTGCGTACGGCTTTATTGTTGGGCGATAAAATTAAAATATCTTCAAATAGTAGTTCAGCTTTAGCCACATCATCATTTAACAACGCTTCTTGAGCTTGTGCCATTTTTTGCTGCGCTAATTGCTCTGGTGAAATTTTCCGCCGAGAAACCGACATTGATGACTTTGGCTTATTATCAACAATGAGCGGTGTCGCTAATGGTTCAACTTTTTGTGCGGCTATTTTCGTGCTTTTATGTTGCACAACATTAATTTTAGCACTTT
>CAZVPC010000283.1:0-2377 GCA_964629005.1 uncultured Pseudoalteromonadaceae bacterium
TTGGTTCAGGAGCGTCATTCCCGTAGTCTTTTAAGCGGGGATCTGTAGCAAAAAATATGAGATCTTCGATAAAAGCGTCGCGAAGATGACGGTTAGAGTAAATACCTGAGTTATTCTGCATAGCCATGTAATAATAGGTGTTTTTAAAGTACTAATTTTCTCGGCTGAGTTGTGATAATTCTTTATTTAGCTGACTGTCATCACCTAAATTAAGTTCAACCAAACGGCGTAAATGGGTGATGCTGTCTATATCAATAGCATTGCACTGTAAGCCAACTTCTTCGGTGGTTTCGTGCACTACGGCAATATGCATTAACACTTCTGACTCATTTTCATTTAAATTAAATCCTAATGTACCTAGTTTCCCTTTTAGTGAGTGCTGACATTTTGGTGCCGTGACTAAGGCACCATTGAGCGATATGTCATGGATTGATACCGGGTAGTTTTTATCTGCTACCGCTAATGTTGCTTTAATTGAAAATAAAATTCGGGTGAACTGACGTCGATTTTCCATTGGACAACTTAATAGTTTATTGATTGCTTATATTTAGCATAGTATCAGTTGAAAAAAAAGCACTCTAAGGTGCTTTAATTTATCTATTTATTTTTGTATTCTTTTATATTTAATTCTGTGTGGTTCAATCGCTTGCGTGCCAAGCGTTTTCTTCAACCATTGCTCGTATTCGGTAAAGTTACCTTCAAAGAAGTTTACTTGGCCTTCGTCACGATAATCGATGATGTGGGTAGCGATCCTGTCTAAAAACCAGCGGTCATGGGAAATTACCATGGCACAGCCGGGAAATTCTAATAACGCTTCTTCTAACGCGCGCAAAGTTTCAATGTCTAAATCGTTGGTGGGTTCATCAAGTAACAAAAGATTACCGCCAACTTGCACCAGTTTGGCTAAATGAACACGATTACGTTCACCACCTGATAAGTCTTTTATAAATTTTTGTTGGTCGCTACCTTTAAAGTTAAAGCGACTGACGTAAGCACGGCTTGGGGTTTGGTAATTACCAATTTCTAAAATGTCGTGACCCGCTGAAATTTCTTGATAAACGGTATTATTGCCGTCCATATCATCACGAAATTGATCAACACTGGCAAGTTTTACTGTTTCACCTAATTCAATAGCGCCAGAGTCGGCTTGCTCAGCACCTGAGATGATTTTAAATAATGTTGATTTACCCGCGCCATTAGCGCCAATAATGCCGACAATAGCACCTTTAGGGACGCTAAAGCTTAAATTATCAATTAATACTCGTTCGCCAAAGGATTTAGTTAGGTTAGTCACTTCAACAACTTTGTCGCCTAAACGCGGTCCTGGTGGAATATAAAGCTCGTTAGTTTCGTTACGCTTTTGGTGTTCTTGACTATTAAGCTCTTCAAAACGCGCCATACGCGCTTTGCTTTTAGCTTGGCGTGCTTTAGGATTTGAACGTACCCATTCAAGCTCTTGTTTGATAGTTTTTTGTAATGCACTTTCGCTTTTACTTTCTTGCGCAAGGCGGTTATTTTTTTGATCAAGCCAAGACGAATAATTACCTTGCCATGGAATGCCGTAACCTCTATCTAATTCTAAAATCCAACCGGCAACATTATCTAAGAAATAACGATCATGGGTAATAGCTACTACTGTACCTGAATAATCATGTAAGAAACGTTCTAGCCATGCGACTGATTCGGCGTCTAAATGGTTGGTGGGTTCATCAAGTAACAACATGTCGGGTTTTTGCAATAATAACCGACAAAGCGCTACGCGGCGACGTTCACCACCACTTAGAATTTTAATTTTTTGATGCCATTCAGGTAAACGTAACGCATCAGCGGCGCGTTCTAAAACATTGTCAATGTTATGGCCATCTTGGCTATTAATAATGTCTTCTAACTCGCCTTGTTCTTTAGCAAGCGCATCAAAATCAGCATTTTCTTCTGCATAAGCAGCATAAACAGCATCTAAACGGACAAGTGCGTTTTTGACCTCGAAGACGGCTTCTTCCACCACTTCGCGCACAGTTTTTTCTTCATCTAGTTGCGGTTCTTGCGGTAAATAACCAATCTTAGTGCCTGCTAATGCCTTAGCCTCACCTTCAAACTCAGTGTCTACACCTGCCATAATGCGTAGTAATGTCGATTTACCTGAGCCATTTAAACCTAAAACGCCAATTTTCGCACCGGGGAAAAAAGAAAGTGAAATATCTTTTAATATAGTGCGTTTAGGCGGGACAATTTTACTGACGCGACTCATTGACATGATGAATTTATCTGGAAGTGGCTGAGCCATTATTGAGACCTTAAATGAATAAAATTATATTGTCCTATTCTAGTCAGCTATTCTAAAGCCATAGAAAAAAGGCGTGGGAACCCTCAAATTAGT
>CAZVPC010000284.1:0-2365 GCA_964629005.1 uncultured Pseudoalteromonadaceae bacterium
GCACCAATACTTTCCATAGTGATGGCCGCAGCTACCAGTACCATTAATAATTGCAATTGTTGAGGTAACACAGTAAGAAAATATCCACTCATGCCCAAAATAAACCCCGCTACTAGATCAAGAAATAACATTTTTTTTAATAACAAAGGATAATTATTTTTACTTAAAGTAACGGCATTAATAGTTTTATGAATAAGCGCTCGATATATACTCACGCCATAAACAGCAAACAACCAAGCCAGCATATAGAAATGCTCAACATGAGGCCAAAATATAAACGCTAAAATGGATGCCGTAACAGGAAAAGCAAAAATCGCTTTCGTTAAACTAGATACCAATAATAAAAGGCTTTGTTCATTTATGTAGCGTTGTTCATCTTTGTTTATTTTAGGATCAGACACTTCAGGCATTTTTTCAACATAACATAAGAAGATTAATGAATATTATCTGTTTTTGCAGTCAAAAACTTAGCAAAAATCAAGATGATATCTTAGGATACTCCTGAAAAGTATAGAAGTCATTATTTTGAATATCTAACATCTAAACTTTTTTCGCTCTCTTATTCACTTGTTTAACTCGTTAAGCTACGGCAAACTAGTGTTAAACCTACTTTAATATACAGAGAATTTTATGGTCGATATTCCAACTTCCCACAATCAAATTAAGCAAATGCTTGCCATGCAAAGTGCAATGAACACTCGTATTAATGAATTATGGCGCAAAAGTAATTATGAATGGTATCGTGCTATTTGGGTTGAATGTGCGGAAATGCTCGATCATCATGGTTGGAAGTGGTGGAAACATCAAGAAATTGATGTGCCACAAGTACAATTAGAATTAGTTGATATTTTTCACTTCGGCTTAAGTTTACGTTTGATGGCAGGTGAAAATATTGAAAATATCACCACAGAATTAACGCTGCAACTTGAACAAGGCAGTAAAGAGACTGATTTTAAAATTGCTCTTGAAAATCTAGCTTCCACCGCAGTATCTGCCAAACAGTTTAATGCCTCGGCTTTTACTGATTGTATGCGTTTGATTAACATGGATTTAGATGAATTATTTCGTCAATATGTCGGCAAAAACACCTTGAATTTTTTCCGTCAAGATCACGGTTATAAAGAAGGAACTTACATTAAAGTGTGGCATGGCAAAGAAGATAACGAAATACTCGCTGAGCTAGTCAATTCGCTAGACACTAATGCTGATGACTTTCAGCAACGCTTATACCAAGCATTAGAAAACCAATACCCCAAAGAGTAATTGTCTAACGCCATAAATACAACTTAGTCTCTGGCACAAATTCTGCTTACTCTGTTAATACAGAGCCATTATCAGTCGTTTATCACACTAAACGTCAAGAATTTGAAATGCCGGAGATTTTTATGGAATTTATTCTTTTTACTTTAATCACTTTAATCGTTATTGTCGCGTTAATGGCAACGAGATTAACCAATAATAGTTACCCGTTTCCCTTTGATCGCAAAACCACTATTTTTACTGCCGCAGAAAAGAATTTTCATCACTTACTCGAACAAGCGGTGGGTGAACAATACCGCGTGATCAATCGCGTTAAATTAAGTGATCTTGTCGACATACGTAACGGTGTTTCACAAAAAGCCAGTCAAACCGCATTAACTCACGCTAATAACAAGTATCTTGATTTTGTTATCTGCCAAAAAACCAGCATGGAATTAGCGGGTGTTATCGATTTAGTTGATACTAACGGCAAAGGTTATAAAGTAAAAAAAGATTGGTTTGTTAGTGGCACGTTAGAAGCAGCTTCCATTCCTCATCTAAGAATTAAAGTTAAAGGCAGTTACACCCTCGAAGAAATTAGAGCTTGTATCAATAAACGGATCTTAGGTGCTCCTGCACCCGCACCAAAATTTAAAGGCCGAATATTACCCGCCTCTTTGGTTAAGGCACGTTCTAAAAATACTGGCGTTATAACCTCACAAGCAGCAAGAAATGCAAAACACAAAGCAAATCCTTTAGCCGCTAAAATTGAGGCTCAGCAAATTGCAGCACTGCCACATTAGCACAATATGTTATCTAAAGCAGAAACGAACAACAGCTTAATTAATCTAAAGTTAAACCGTTTTTTATGTCCTAAAAAAACAGTGCATACGCTATAATCACGCCATATTTATTATCCATAAAAAAGAGACTCCTAAATGAAGGCTGGTATTATCGGTGCAATGGAACCTGAAGTTGCCATTTTAAAAGCAAAACTAAACAATGCAAAAACATTAACTTACGGTGGTTTTAACTTTTACCAAGGACAACTTAATGGTAATGAGGTGATCATTGTACAATCAGGTATCGGTAAAGTTGCGGCAGCTTTAGCAACCGTTTTACTTAT
>CAZVPC010000285.1:0-2331 GCA_964629005.1 uncultured Pseudoalteromonadaceae bacterium
GGTAAATTACTGTATGAGTTATTTTCTTCCTGACTATATAAATCGGCTAATAGCTCAGCAGGATAACTCGGTAAATTTTTTTCATTGTTTAACTCTATTTTGTCTAGGATAAAATAGTGAATATCAAAAGCAAGACTGCTTAACTGCCTATAGTCATATCTAAGTGTATGCATTTCTATTTTTGATTTAATCTGGCTTAGACGGTGTAAAAGATTTGTAGTGTAAAAATCACGATCTGCTGATTTAAGAAAGAGGTTCTGTATCTCATATAAAGCCTCTTCATCTAACCAATTTGTCTCTTCTAGTAGTTCGTTAAAAAGATCTATATCAAGATGCTCTTCGCAAATAGATAGGGGGTGGCTTTTAGATTCGTTTGTTAAATTAATATGCGGCATGTTAGTAACTGCTTTTGATTGAGTTACACACTAGTTTCCGCACAGATGCACTTCTGTTTAATACATTAAGGTAAAAAAATGTCCTAAATAGATGGTCAGATAATTTGAAATGTTGATATCATTGATCTGAAGTGAGTTGAGCTGCTATTGAATGCTTGCCCTGATGTGCGCTATTGTTGCCAACTGGATTATTTGAAAGCGGTAGGTCGTAAAAATATAAGGGAGATTGTGATATTTCTATGCTCAAAGAGTGATAAGAACTCAGCTTTTAATCGGGGTTGAACGTATATATGGGACAATACGCATTATGAAAATCAAGCTGAAATTAACATGAATGTAAAAACCTATCTAGGCGACTTAAATGGAGGAGGGCTTTTAATGACTGAAAGTCGTATAGTTGCAGAAATACAACTCAGAAACTTATCTGAGAAGGAATGGAAACGGCTTATCGTTGAGGATAATGTATTACAAAAAAAATCCCCCCAAACAGCACTGCGCTTTGCTAATGTGATTCGTAAACGACTGGAAGCGATGGGAGAGGCTTATGCTCAAGCATTATTGGATGCATCGGAGCGTGCCTATCTGCAATTTTTATTGGCCGCTTTTATGGTTCAATCACCTGTTGTCGTTGATTTTATGCAAGAATATTTAGCTGAAGCGCGACGAACCTATAAACCAGATATACCTAATGATGCTTGGATCAGCTTTATTGATGATCGAAGGAAAGTAGTTCCAGAGTTATCATCCTATTCAGAGTCTACACTGAAGAGAATGGGAAGCAATGTCATAAAAGCATTAGTCGATACTGGCTATTTAAAATCAACTCGCCAACGCCAAATTCAAGTGGTCTACTTATTACCTGAAGTTAAAGAGTTATTAATTAAGATAAATAAACAGGCGTTAATTGACATCATGGAGTGTACGCAATAATGTCTCAACAAACAGAGAAAGCCCTACAAGCGCGTCTTGATCTCGTTCTCGAACGGATAGAAAGTCCCAAATTTCTAAAAAATGATGGCTTAGGTAATGAAGTTGGTTTCTGGATTTTTGATTATTCCGCCAAATATGAATTAATAGTGCGTGATACCTTAGAGCACCTAATCGCTAAACTCAACAAGCATGACCATCGCTTTGAACATATCAATGTGTTTCAAATATTGATAGATATGCTGGACTCGCGCGGTTTACTAGAGAGAACTTTTAAACGAGAAAAACAAGTGGGAACAGATGCACTACGTAAGACATTAGCAGGCCCACTCAGTCAGGAAAAAATAGCTAAATACATTGCTGACACAGTTTTTAAAGATAACGAAGCCTCAACAGCCTTAGAGTTTGTTATGCTCTCAGGTCTAGGAAATGCATGGCCTCTTGTTAGAGGGCATGAACTGTTAAGTGCTTTACAAGATGTCATGGGTAATACTCCGCTGATACTTTTTTATCCAGGTGAATATAGCGGTCAAGATCTGCACCCATTCGGCATGATCGAATCCCGAAATTATTACCGAGCCTTTAAACTTGTCCCCGAAGACGGCAACACACAAACATCACTAAACTAAAGGAATCAGAAAATCAATATGATAGTCGAAGAAATCTTTAGCAAACAACTGACTCGTAATATAAACGGGGTTGTTAAAGCTGAGCAAATGGATAACGACAGTGTTTATGTCGAACTCGATGAATATGTCGTTACTCAAGAATTAGACCGACATTTTAGAGAGTTCTTTGAAGCATACCTTCCTTCATGTAATGATAAATTTAATCCCAACACCAAAATGGGCGTCTGGATTAAAGGCTTCTTCGGCTCTGGTAAATCTCATTTCCTAAAAATACTCTCTTACCTGATAGAAAATAGAGAAGTAGAAAAGGACGGTGAAACCCGAAAAGCATTTGAGTTTTTCAAAGAAAAAATAACCGATGCAATGCTCATCAGTGATAT
>CAZVPC010000286.1:0-2283 GCA_964629005.1 uncultured Pseudoalteromonadaceae bacterium
TATTTAGTGAGATTGGTATAAATACGGCGTTAAAAACGCTTTATTGACTTATTAGCCAACATTTTTTACTAACAAAGAACTGAGGAAATTAGGATGAAATTTATTGACAACTATACGAGCTTTATCGGCAGAGTATTTATCGCAACTATTTTTTTAATGGCGGGTTTAAATAAAATCTCCGCGTACCAAGGCACGCAAGGCTATATGGAAATGATGGGTGTTCCGTCTATATTACTGCCTTTGGTTATTGCTACAGAGGTTTTAGGTGGTGTTGCCATTTTAATCGGTTATAAAACGCGTGTTGCAGCTTTTTTGCTTGCTGGCTTTAGCATTATCTCTGCACTGTTATTCCACCTTGATTTTAGCGATCAAATTCAGTCAATCATGTTTATGAAAAACATTGCTATCGCCGGCGGGTTTTTATTTTTAATTGCTAATGGTGCCGGTTATGTGTCTGTTGATAATGGCATGCCAAAAACATCTGTAACTGAATAACTGAATATCTATAATGAGGAGCAATCATGACTGATCATACCATTTTACAAGTAAATTCTAGCAGCCGATATACCGACTCGGTTACCCGACAAGTCGCAAAACTGATTATTAACAACCTAACCACCGCGCAAACGACGTTAATTAATAGAGATCTGGCTAAAGGTTTGCCCTTTATTGATGAACAGTGGGTTGGTGCAAACTTTACTGCCGAAGAAGATCGAACCGAACTACACCAGAGTATTTTAAACAATTCTGATAATTTAGTAGCCGAATTACAACAAGCAAATCATATTGTGATTGCTGCACCTATCTATAATTTTAGCATTCCGGCAGTACTAAAAGCTTGGATTGATCTAATTACTCGCGCTCGATTAACGTTTAAATACACCGAAAATGGTGTTGAGGGCTTATTAAATAACAAAAAAGCTTATCTAGTGATGGCTTCAGGTGGAGTACCGATTGGCAGCGCAATGGATTTTGCTTCCCCCTATTTAAAGCATATTTTAGCCTTTATTGGCATAACCGAGGTGGTTATTGTTGATGCAAACAAAGTTGACTTAACCACTAAAAACGCCACTGCTGATGTTGAAAAGCAATTAGCTAGCGAGTATAACCATTAATTTTTGGGAGTAAAAATATGAGCAACTTATCCGTTAAGTCCATAAAAACCAACGAGGTAAAACAGTTGGTTAATGGATTGAAAGTAGCCGATGGCGATGGTGTTCAACTCACCCGACTTATTGGTTCATCAGAATTAAACTTGCTTGATCCCTTTTTATTATTCGATGCCTTTGGCTCTGATCAACCACAAGATTATATCGGTGGTTTTCCATCACATCCACACCGAGGTTTCGAAACAGTAACGTACATGTTAGCGGGTAAAATGCGTCATCAAGACAGTGTTGGTAATGCTGGCGTTATTAGTGCCGACGGAGTGCAATGGATGACCGCTGGCAAAGGTATTATTCATTCAGAAATGCCAGAGCAAGAACAAGGCTTACTGGCCGGTTTGCAATTGTGGGTCAACTTGCCCGCAAAAAACAAAATGACATTACCCAACTATCAAGAAAAAAGCGCGGCTAATATTAGTGAAGAAATTCGTGCCAATAGCCGCTTGAAAGTGATCGCGGGTAAAACCAAGCAAGGCACCACAGGGGTTATTAACAACGAAACCATTGAGCCGATTTATTGGGATATTTATTTGGCGGAGAAACAAACGTTTAGTGACCACATTCCACCTAGCCATAACGCTTTTATTTATGTTATCGAGGGAGCATTATTGGTTGGTGAGCAGCAAAATAAGGTGTCACAGGGACAATTAGCGGTGTTAACCAGCGCCGAAAAAATGACTGTTAAAGCGGATGTTGCGAGTCGCTTTTTATTAATTGCAGGTAAACCACTTAACGAACCAGTAGAACGAGCCGGGCCATTTGTTATGAATACTCGACAAGAAATAGCACAAGCTTTTAATGATTATCAACACGGTAAATTTATTTAACCCTAGAATCCGCAATCGAGTTCAATACAAAATTGTTTTATTGATAAATCGCTGTCGCTTTGGGCTTGAAAAAATACAAGCCATTGTTGTTTAGTTCGTCTCATGGTGATCTCCTTAAAAAGTTAAAGTGATCATACGCAAGTGTTACTTTTTAATCCTTGGGCGGGTTTAATTCCCCGCCGCCTTGTAGGTTGACGGCAGCTCTTTATAAAAAGATGCTGACCTTCAATTTATGTCATATTATACCCCTCTTCGCGAAGCGAATTTGAGCCAGAGCGAAAAGCCTTGGC
>CAZVPC010000287.1:0-2250 GCA_964629005.1 uncultured Pseudoalteromonadaceae bacterium
GGGTAAGGCTTTTTTATGTCTAGAATAAAGATAGTGACTTGGTTTTTCAGTTGGCGCTTAGAAAGAGCAAACGTAGTTTGTGATAACTTGGAGTTCGAGTTCTGTAAATAACTGTACTATTCATAAATATTATTAGAATGACAAAATTTCAATAAATTAAAATAATATCGTTTAAATTATAAATCCCTATTTACCCCAAAAACCCAGATAAAGATCTACCTTTCAACAGGGAAATATGTAAATACAAATCGATAAGCTATTGATGATATAATAAAAATATAGTGTTGGTGACTTACAATACAAATAATTAAATTGAAATTTTTTAGCCTTAGCCTATCTGCGGAAATTTTAGACTTAATACTGCCGTTAGTTGTTTTTGATGTTATAGCGTTATGATGCTATAGTGTTTTAGTGCTATCATTTTAATGGAGATGAACATGACACAATTATCAAAACGTTCAACTGTTTATTTTGACCCATCTATACACCATGCCCTTAAACTAAAGGCTGTAACAACTCACCTTTCTGTTTCTGAACTAATCGATGAAGCTTTAAAACTTTTTATGCGTGAAGATCAAGAAGACTTAAGTGCATTTTCTGAAAGAGCAAATGAATCTGAAATAAGCTACGAAGAATTACTTAACGACTTAAAAGAACATGGCAAAATATAAAATAATTTTCAAAAAATCCGTTGCTAAAGATTTGAGAGTTATCCCAAATAGCGATGTCAAAAAAATATTACAAAAAATAGATACTTTAGCTGTAAACCCAAAAGCTGATGGGTGTATAAAATTGTCAGGCCAGCAAAAATACCGTGTAAGACAAGGCTTATATCGTGTTGTATACGAAATAGTAGATGATAAATTAATTGTGCATGTTGTTAAAATTGCTCATAGGTCTAGTGTTTACAACAACAAGAACTTAAACGGAAAAATAACAGTTGGTGCTAAGGATAGTTAATGGTTCATTTGAAAACTTATAATTTAATCCGAATGTTTTCAATATTAAGTCTGATGGCTATATTATATGAATACTGGGGAACAGGACTTATAGGCACAGCCTTTATGTTAACTCCGTATGTAATAGTATCTCTGTTGGCTAATAAGAATGCTTATAAAACTAAATTAAGAATTTTTTGTCGAGCAGCTGGAGGTGTTTTAATTTCAATGCTAGCATTAGGTCTACTGTTTGGTATTAAATCAGATCCGCAAGCAGGAATCGGCATCGGGTTTGCAATTGCAATACAGTATGGTGTTATCTTTGTATCTGAAGCAATTATAGGTTTAGCTACTTACGGAGAAAATAGCACATAGCAAGCACCTAATCTTGCCTTTAGGTAAGGCTTTATGTCTAAAATAAATTACAGCAGGGCGAAGTTATTTGCCAATTTCGTTAAGAAATATCCGCCAACTAACAACCAAACAAATAGAATACTGGCTAGATAAATGGGTTTTAAACCAATACCTTTAAATTTTTCAATACAGGTTTCCATACCTAGCGCCGTCATCGCCATAGTTAAAGCAAAAGTATCAAATTGATTAATAGTACCGATCATCTCTGTTGATAATAAATGTAAAGAATTAAAGCCAACTACGGCGATAAAACCAAGGGCAAACCACGGAATAGTAACCACTGATGTTTGACTCAACGTTTTGTTATTCACAGTCGTTAGTTTAGCCTTTAACCACAAACTTAAAATCACTAAAAATGGGGCTAATAGCATTACCCGCAACATTTTTACAATAACGGCAGTATTGGCAACATGTTCATTTATAGCGTTGCCAGCACCAACCACATGAGCAACTTCGTGCAAAGTACCTCCTAAATAAATCCCCATCATTCGATCACTTAAATTAAGCACACCACTTTGATATAGGAAGGGATATAAAAACATCGCAATAGTGCCAAAAACAACCACAGTGGCTACAGCAATACTGGTTTTATACGACTCTGCTCTTAATACGGGTTCAGTTGCTAATACTGCTGCTGCACCGCAAATAGAACTACCTGCACTGATTAAAATAGTGGTGTCACGATCTAACTTTAAAACTTTTGTACCAACAAAATATCCCAGTATAAAGGTTAAGCTAACGATGCTGACACTGAGTAAAATTCCAGCCATACCAACTTCAGTAATATTTTGAAATGTGAGACGAAAACCGTAAAAAACAATACCGGTGCGTAATATTGTTTTGGTTGAAAAAATAACACCTGTTTGCCATTGTTGGGGAAATTTATCGCGTAAGGTAT
>CAZVPC010000288.1:0-2226 GCA_964629005.1 uncultured Pseudoalteromonadaceae bacterium
ATCACTCAGGTATTTATTATAATCGTCATCTTCGAGTCGTTTTTATCGAAGATCTCGTACTTTTTGACATAGATTCCCGCTTAAAAGACTGCGGGAAAGACGATCCTGAGCCAAGTGCATAGGCATGAAAAATAATCACTAAAAATTGAATTGTTTTATTTGCGAAAAATTTTGCTGATTTAAAAATTGTGCAAAACTTTCTGCCAAACGATCTGTTTCCTTTAATACTGTCTGCCAATACTTTATGCGTGTGCTAGCATCCATAGTTTCAAAATCTTTTCTATCAGGAATCTTTTGGTAGGGTAGTGATTGCACAAAATTTTCCGAAGGTACTAACATAACAATATTTTCATAATGTTTTGCTTGTACCGTGCGGGTTAAATTTTTATCAAACCAACCAGGTTTTGGTGTGCTGTTAAAATGAGGGTATAAAATTAAGCCGTCGGCATTTTTAATTTCAACATCGAAATGATAATCAATAATTCCACCGTCACGATACATACCTTTAGGCGAATCGGCAATGTCTTTTACGCCGTTCATTACCAGTGGAATAGAGCCTGATGCCAATAGTGCGTCGTGAATATTAGCGGTAGTTAAAGGTAAATATTGAGTGACAAATTTATATGGGTCGGTAATTTTTATTTTGCTTTGCGGTGCGTGATAAACAATGCGTTGGTATTGATGTTTTAGATATTTTCGATCCCATCTATTAAGAATGTAACTGCTTAATAAACCGATTAATTGTTTTGATTTTTGCTCTGATGAAACTAGACCTTTGGTTTTAGCAACAATAAAATGTGCCTTAAAAATTGGATTATTGATAATCTCTTGTGTGCCTTTTTCACCATAGACATAATCGAGTAATTCAACTGCTTTAGTGCTAATTTCCGCTGGACTGGGTTTATTAGAATATACCGTATGTGAGTAACAATCTGCCAGCCTTTTTATTGCCGCAACGGGATTGTTTTGAGCGAAGCAAGCGGCTCTAAATGCTCCAGCGGAAGATCCAATAAGATTGAATTCAGTGCTACGATATTTAAAAAAATCACCAAATAAATATTTATCTAAACCAAAAAGTGAAAACCACTTGGGCCCGCCACTGGCACCTAAAAAGTTAGTGAACAGCTCTTGTTTAAAACCCTGTTTTTGCATTGTTTTTAAGGCGTTTGAGCCTGCGTAGATGTCTAACATAAGTATTTTAAAATTTACTCGTCTAACAAAGTTAATTTTGGAATAAAACGAAAATCTTTACGATTGTAGGTATATAATGTTTTATTGTTTTCGATGCAGCTTGCCGCTATTAATGCATCAGGAATATCAAGGGTGTGACTTTTTGCATATTGCGCGATAAGAGCAAAAGCTTTTTGAGACGTTTTTTCATCTAATTGAATTACGGTAAAAAGTGATAAAAATTGTTGCAGTTTTTTTTGTTCATCCCTGTTCAATGCACCATAAATTAATTCCATGGCAGAAATAACCGAAACAAATAAAGGTGGAGATAATGCTTCAACTTGCTTAATCGTTTCTTGATTGTTTTTTAATATTTCAATCAATACATTCGTATCTAATACAACATTGTCAAGTACGGTCACTTCCAAGCCTTATTGCGTAACTGCTCTTGGTTAATATCTCTGTCTTGCCAAATACCTGCAAAAGCAGAAAAATCAAGCTGCTCTTCAGCCGCTTGTTTATTGGCAAGTTCTTTTTTTAAAACGTTACGTATATAGGCAGACATTGATAAGTTAGTTTGTTGCGCAGCTTTTTTAATTTCACTGATCAAATCATCTTCAAAATATATTTGTGTTCTATGCATGATTTATCACTCTTTTAAGTGTATACATCATGATTATACATTACATTGACTTGTTTTATCAATGCGGTGTTGAGCAAGTAGATAACATCAGTAATGTGCTCAAAAAAGACTGTTTAGGCCTCGATTAATGTGCTTAGACTCAACATTACTTGGTATTTGCAGGTATGCCTTTTTATCTCGTAGTCTTGATTAAAATTGGCGGTTTTGCGTTAAATCTATCTTTTTCATTTCTGATATTTAATTTTCCTTTAATCCAGTATTGCGCTAAGTATTGCTAATGCTTCATCTACAATTTCACTAGGCAAGGATCCAATTTTAGTCGCTTTACGCGCCTTTAAATCAACAGACCTAACACCATTTACCAAAATAACGCCTTGTGTTTCAGTGCCAGTCCCCATTAATGATACAGAGAA
>CAZVPC010000289.1:0-2219 GCA_964629005.1 uncultured Pseudoalteromonadaceae bacterium
TATGATGTTACTGCATCATGGCGAGGGAAAGCAGGTTCCAGCGTATTTTCATCAGACATATTGTTGGAGGGATTTTTCAAGCTCTTTTTGAATATCATTTCGAATATTTTGAGGCTGTAAAACTTCAACATTAGAACCAAATCCCAGCAGCCACCAGCGAAACTCTTTACAGTCTTGTGTCGTGCCACTTAGCAACACACGTCCATCTTCCTGCGGTATCATATTTTGATCATCGCTCAAGGGACGTTCTTTTAGACCTTTTGCAGCAGGTGCCGAAAACAATGCCTTAAAATAGACTTTGCCCTGAAGTTTTAAGTTAAAATCACCTGATTCAATATAGACATCTAGATTAAAATCCATGGGGAGATCTGCCACCATATCTGTTTTTTTTGCCTGAAGAATCCGATGCAATGCAAGTAGGCGAATATTTTTATAATTCCGAATGGTGACGACTAAATAACTTATGCCATCTTTTACAATCATAGCCAAAGGGTTGATTTCATACGATTTATCGTCGTTTTTTCGAGAGTGATAAATCACAGACAACTTACGGTTAAGCAATAAAGCCTCATAGACCTGACGTTGAACGTCTTGATCAACAACAGGGCATTGCAACTGTGGCGCACGGTGCAACACGCGAACCTTATCTCGCCATGCCAACACACCCTTTTTTTCAGACAAACGATTTAGACAGCGCGTTGCATGATCAAAGCTTGCTTGCAGGTGATCCAGCGTTGCCATCGGCAGCAGAGTGCGTAAATGCTGATTGGCTAACCAAAATGCCAAAGCTGTATGGCTATCCATGCCAGGTATATCCAATGCGGTTGCATCGCCCGACCATGACCAGCCGTAAGGTTTTCCACGCTTGTTACACAAGATTTGAAAAGCACTGGAAAGTAGCTGCAAGTCCCTTTGAATGGTTCGCACGCTATTGATTTCAAAACCTTCGCTTTCAAGCTTAGAAACAAGTTCCTGCGCTGTAATTTTGGAAGGATGGCGAGGAATGGCACGCAACATATGCCACTGACGCATTAGGGTGTCGTAGCTTTTAGACTCACTCATAACACCTTCATTCAATCAAAAAACATATGTTTCGTGCATGGATTCAAACCTCGTACTTAGTCATTAATAAATGTTGGTGTCAACGATACCCCTAATGCTAGTTGCTTTTTGGTAGATAGACGACTTATATTTTCACATAACCACGCTACAAAATCTTCGCCATCTTTTAAAATAATGTCACTTTCATCAGCATAATGTCTTAAATCATCATGGAAGCTCCCCGTTGAAATGACCATGAGAATCGAATTTTCCCCAGCCTCTTTGTTTTCCTTTGCTATCTTTAACTGATCAACCGCTTTGTGACCAGTGTTGCCCTTATGATGTTTTGCCTGAATACAAAGTTTAAGTGGCGGAAGTAAGCTGCCGAGGTTCTTTGTTGCCTCAATATCAATATCACCTGTTCCTTCATTGGATTTTTTAGAAGATATTTTTATCTCAGAATAACCATCTACCTGTAAAAGCTCATAAATAAGTTTTTCAAAGCCATCACCACCACCTTGGAGCCTTGTTTTTCCAGTCCTTAAATTACGAAGGAGCTGGCTTTTAAACTCATTTTCTTTCCCCGATTCAGATTGTTCATACTTTTCTACAATCGAGAATGAGCCTGTATCAGTCTGGTTAATCAGATTATCAATTTCACTTGAAAACTCATCCAGCGATGTGTTTGTACAACGAACCCGTAAACGACTTAACAATTTATTGGTTATAACTCCAGAGCGAGTCGACACTGTTCGCAACTCACCATTATCTTTTCTAAAGTTTACATCAACCTGATTCCAGCCATGAGATGAGGCATTAGAATCATAAAACTTATCTCCTAGAACAAGACCAATTACAACTTTCCTAGGCTGTGGTACAAGAACAATATCACCTTTCTTTAAATTAAAAAACCTCTGAATTTGTTTTTTCTTGCGACCACACCCTTGAGGGTAAGCTTCTTTTATCTGAGATAAGATTTCCTTGCTGCTTGCACATTGAGAGAAATCAACTTTCCAACCATAGCCTAACCTATTTTTATTCACTAATTCACTTGGACTTCGCATCAAATAGTATTTTTTCATATTCGGTATTTAACCTCTCTATTAATTTATATTAAAAGCATCTCACCATAAACAACAATGCTTACGTTTAGTTGATAAGCAAGGTTAACACAAGTT
>CAZVPC010000290.1:0-2178 GCA_964629005.1 uncultured Pseudoalteromonadaceae bacterium
GCCTTAACTGAGGCCTTAACTGAGGCTTTTACTTGACTATACGTAATACCATAACCGAACACATCTTGTGCGGGTAGGCTAAGATCGTTCCCCCAAAACAAGCGGTTATAAGCGGTGATCATCTGCGTTGATGAGCGCCAATTGGTATCCATTACCCATTGCTGATCACAATGATTTCTTGCCGATAAATAGGCAAACACATCGCCACCTCGAAAACCATAAACAGCTTGTTTAGGATCACCAATTAAATACAAAGCTGGCTTTATTTGTGGATAATAAATCGCTTGTAAAATAGCAAATTGCTGCGGATCGGTATCTTGAAATTCATCCACTAAAGCGGCAGGATATTGTTCAAACAGACGTTGCGCAAATTGTTGTCCTTTGTTTCTATTTTCAGTATTTAATAACACATTCGCTAATGTTGAAATTAAATCATCAAAACTAAGGCTATTTAATTGCTGTTTCTTTGCTGCAATAGCATCACTAATGTAAGCAATGCCTGAAGATACAATAGTATAGGCTTGAGCTTTTTGAAGCTGTTCAATTATTTTTTCTTTTGCAACCTTAAGCTCATTTACTGGCTGAAAAATATTAACTAATTCAGCTTTATTTGAGCGGCGAGAAAAACGATTACCATTGATAAATCGCGTCGGCATCGGCAAATCAACGTGGTTCACCTCAGCTAAAACAGCCGCTAACCATGTTAATAATTGCTGATATTCTTCAATACGTTGCTGTTTTGCTGCTCCTTTTTTAGTATCAACTAAACTCGAAAATAACGTTGTTTGATGAGTGACTAAACTATTTTGCGCTAAACGTACTTTATCCAAAAAATTGGCTTCAACCTGTTCTTTAGTTAAAGATCCAAGCACAATATTTGCTTTTAATGCCTGCGCGAACTGACTCAGAAAAATTTCAGGACTAGACCAAAATTGAGCAATTAATTGAAATTTTTCTGGGCTGTTTTTTGCTAGACATCGATACCAATCTTGACATGCTTCTAACACTAAATTTTGGCAATTAGATTCCATTTGCACATTAAACGTCATCCCTGTCTCAAAAGCATGTTGACTCAATACTCGTTTACAAAAACCATGAATGGTAAAAATAGCTGCTTCATCTAAATAGAGCAACGCCATTTTAAGCAAAGAGATCGCTTTAGCTTGATCAATAGTCGCCGCTAAAGCTCGAAAATAATCATCTTTTTCAACTAATTGTGACCAATGGTTAATAGCTTCACGAATACTAGCATCAATACGACCACGTAACTCTTCCGTCGCATCTTTGGTAAAAGTCATCACTAAAATTTGCTGAACAGTTAAACGACGCTCTAATATTAAACGTAAATATATACGAGTAATATTGTAGGTTTTTCCTGTTCCTGCACTGGCTTCAATTAAATGTTTACCGAACAAAGGAATGGTATAAGCACACAGATTTTTGCCACTCTTAGATTTATTGAGTTTATTTTTTTGGTTAATAAGCTTTTCGGTCATAGTTTTTTCAGTCATAGTTTTTTCAGTCATAGTTTTTTTGACTCCATGGTGTCATACAAACCTTGATAAAGTTCCTCTAGATCACGGCAAATATCAGCTAAATCAGGGCACTTATTCCAAAAATACTGCATATAAGGATCATCGCCTAACGGTTTGAAATTATTCTTTCCTTGCCAAAGTGTTTCAAATTCAGCCTGATCAAATTTTTGTGCATTAAAATAGCGCTCGGCAATAATTCCATTAATTAATAACGCTTGTTGTTGGCCTTTAATGTAAGTATTAATGAAGTTAATTAATTGCTGTTTCGGTTCATTTATCTCAACAAAACTATATTGCATAACTTGTTGTTTTTTTGTATCAAAATTAAAACTAGTCGCTTGTGCTACATTATTTAAAGCTTGTCGCTTGTCATTCGTTTGCTCATTTTCAATTTGACAATCATCACGCTGATAAACCAGCGTAAATAAACGATAAAGATAGGTTGTTAAAAAATCTTTTGATTTAGCACTGCTACTACGATAACTAACACATTGCTGATTTTTGATTGGCAATTGTGCGGTTAATACCACCTGTTGCTCGTTCATTTTAAGGGTTAAAGAGGCACTAATTACTGTTGGATTTTCTGCTTGATGTTTTTTAATGTGGTTTGAAAAAATTGCATTGTCTTGTTGCCATTTAGCAA
>CAZVPC010000291.1:0-2175 GCA_964629005.1 uncultured Pseudoalteromonadaceae bacterium
AAAGTTTTTATAGAAGCCCGCTGAATAGCGGGCTTTTTATTAAAATATAATTGTTGCTTTTTGAGTTCATTTATTTTGTTATCTCTGTATATACTCATTTTCCGCACTACATTGATATTCTGGTTTTTTTAATAATGAATAAGCGAATACGCCACCATATAAGGCAGTAAAAAAAATGCTGGGCGCTATGGTTAAGATGATATTTGGCGTGTCGTTAAAATAGTTAATGAAATACACTATGGTTGATTGTATCGATAATGGTGGCAAGATCGCTAAAAAAGGATAGTGCTGACATTTCATTTTTTCAATAACCCAAGTTAGCAAGAAAGTGAAAGATAAAGTCATAAAAGCACTATAACTACTTTGTACTAACGCACTTTTTAGTAATATCCCTTGATCATTAGTTGCTAAACTGTTCGCAAACCAAGCCCAAATAAAATAGAAGCTAAAACTAATGATCACAGCTATGTATTTTTGTGTTATTACCGTCATAAAATGGTGAGATCCGGAGAATATTTAAATTTCATCAATCAATAAGACCTACCAAAGACTCTTTTTATTCATTTTTCTTATATTGTCGACAATTAAACTTTAGTCTGATTGACAAATACTGAATTTACCTTATCATTAGCATCATTAATGAATATTGTCGACAATTTTCTTGTTGATGGAATGATGAGCTAAGCGTATTTAACCTATGCCACTTAATAACCCAACGCGCACTGCGCCGATCACCACTGCTGATAAAATATTTGACCAGATGCAATATGCTATTGTTGAAGGTGAAATATTAGCGGGTAGTAAAATTAGCGAACCAGAACTTGCTAAGCAGTATCAAGTGAGTCGTTCTACGTTGCGTGAAGCGCTAAATCGTCTAGAAAAATGTCATTTGGTCGAACGCAAAGCCAATGTGGGCTCTCGGGTAGTTGAATGTACTACGCAAGGCTTATTGGAACTTTATATTGCTCGTGAAGCACTTGAAGGTATGGCTTGTCGTCAGGCAGCATTAAATATTACTGATGACGAAATTGTCGACATGCAAGCAATGTTGAAACACCATGGTGAGTCACAAGCACTACAGGATGGCGTTTCTTATTATCAAGAGCAGGGTGATCTCGATTTTCATTATAAAGTAATTTTGGCTAGTCATAATCAGCAGTTGATCAACTTAATTTGCGGGCAATTATATCATTTAGTGCGTATGTATCGTTGTCAATTTGGTATGAACAGCCCCAGAGTAAGCCGTGCATTTGATGAACATGCGCATATTATTCAAGCCATTGCCGATCGCGATGGTGAATTAGCTGAAATGTTAATGCGCCGTCATATTGCTGCATCTAGGATCAATATCGAAAGTAAAATATAGTAAATTTATTTACAACCAATATTAGAAATTAAATCAAGTACAGAGGATAATTAATATGTCAGTAACCATCTCATCAGGAAAAAAATTTCGCCAAGCATTAGCTAACAATAAGCCATTGCAAGTTGTTGGTACTATCAATGCTTATTGCGCAATGATGGCTGAACAATTAGGACATCAAGCCATTTATTTATCGGGTGGTGGTGTTGCTAATGCATCTTACGGTTTACCCGATTTAGGCATGACTTCGTTAAACGATGTTATTGCCGATGTGCAGCGCATTACCGCCGCATCTAGTTTGCCTTTGCTCGTTGACATTGATACCGGTTGGGGAGGTGCGTTTAACATTGCTAAAACTATCCGTGATATGGAAAAAGCCGGTGCCGCAGCCGTTCATATTGAAGATCAAGTGGCACAAAAACGTTGTGGTCATCGTCCTAATAAAGAAATAGTTTCTGTTGATGAAATGGTTGATAGAATTAAAGCGGCTGTTGATGCGCGTATAGATCCTGACTTTTTCATCATGGCGCGTACTGATGCGTTTGCTCAAGAAGGATTAGCAGCCGCACTTGCACGTGCCAAGGCGTATGTGGCGGCAGGAGCCGATGGGATTTTTGCTGAAGCGGTAAAAACCGAAGAACATTATCGCGCTTTTACCGAGGCGTTAGATGTACCTGTGTTAGCCAATATAACCGAATTTGGTCAAACTGAGTTGTGGAATAAACAACAATTAGGTGAATGGGGCTGTGCCATGGTGCTTTATCCCTTATCAGCATTTCGTGCCATGAATAAAGCGGCAGAGTCGGTTTATA
>CAZVPC010000292.1:0-2159 GCA_964629005.1 uncultured Pseudoalteromonadaceae bacterium
TGTAATTTTTTGTAATTGAACTAGTCTTATGATCATGCAAATCAGATCATCCTGATACCCCCCATAACACTACACCGACTAGGGTACTAATAATGAAAATAAAAATGCAATTACTGGCTGGTTTCGGCGCCATTTTGCTGATCCTAATTTTAGTATCAGCTAATAGTTATTATCAATTAACGCAAGAAACTAGCATTGAGGATAGGTTATTCAACATCAGACAGCCAACAGTCATTACGGCAATGACGCTTGAAAACGGTCTAGAGCTTTCACTGGCAAGTTTGCGCGGTTATATTATTTTAGGGAACGATCCAACTAAAGCGGTATTATTTAAAAAAGAACGCAGTTTAGCTTGGCAAAAAATTGATCAGTCACTTAATCAACTAAAACGTTTTTCAAAGCAGTGGCGAACAACTAAAAACACTGTGCTTTTAAAAAAAATAAAACAGTTAATCAATGAGTTCCGTTTAGCACAACAAGAAGTAGAAGACTTAGCGCACACCAATGCCAATATTCCCTCTTATGATATTTTATTGACAGACGCCGCCCCACTAGCGGCTAAGATTATTGAGTCAATAACCAGCTTAATTGATCAAGAAAGCCAATTAAAAGCCACCAGCAAACGGAAAAAATTATTAAAACTACTCGCTGACAGCCGAGGCTCTTTTGCTTTAGCCATGGCAAACATTCGCGCCTATTTATTATCAGGCAATGAGCATTTTAAAACTGAGTTTTTTGCTCGCTGGCGAATTAATCAGCAAAGTCTTGAACAAATTACCGCAATGAAAACATTATTTTCAAGCACACAAGCAACAGCGTGGCAAAACTATGCCGAAAATAGAGAAAAGTTCACGTTATTACCTGAAAAAATGTTCAAATCAAGAGCCAGTAAAGACTGGAACTTAGCCAATTATTATTTAAGTACGAAAGCAGCGCCTAAAAGCCAAGCTATTAAAGCCAATTTGTTGAAAATACGTCAATCCTTTGCTTCTTTAAATAAAAATGATGTAAAACAATTAGAACAAAAGGCCAGTTCGACCGAGTTATCGCTTATTATTGCCTCGTTAATCGCAGTGATCACTGGCATTATCATTGCTTTTTTCTTAAGTAACGCCATCACATCTCGCCTAAGCTTAGTTGTTGAACGAGCAAAAAGTATTGCCGCAGGCGATTTAACCCATAGCCAACTAACCCTCGTTGGCAATGATGAAATCACTGAATTAACCTCCTCAGTAAGTGACATGGAAAAAAATCTTAAAGAAATGATCCATGAAATATCGGTTGCCACTGAAACTTTATCGATACAGTCGACTCAGCTAAAAAATGCGGCAAAACGTACCGAAGATGGGGTTGCTGCCCAAACATTAGAAACAGAGCAAGTGGCGACCGGTATGAATGAAATGACAACGACTATTGCAGATGTAGCACGCAATGCAAGTGAAGCTGCTGACGCTACATTTGAAGCCGATGATAAAGTCAGTAAAGGTAAGGAAATTGTCGAAAATAACATGGTGAGCATTGAATTACTTGCCGCCAGCATAGACTCCGCAGCGACAAGTATTAATGAGTTAGGTGAAGATACCAAGAATGTTGATAATATTATTGAAGTTATTCGAGCTATTGCCGAACAAACTAATTTACTTGCCCTTAATGCGGCTATTGAAGCAGCTCGTGCCGGTGAGCAAGGACGTGGTTTTGCCGTGGTTGCCGACGAAGTGCGAACATTGGCAAGCAGAACACAACAATCAACCGAAGAAATTCGCTCAATGTTGGATCGTTTAAAGTTGGGTGTTAATGATGTTGTAAAAGTCATGAATAAAGGTCGCCAGCAAGCAATGAACAGTGTTGAACAAGTAAAATTTGCTACCAGCTCCTTTGATCATATTGCTTATTCTGTTAATCAAATTAATGACATGAATGCGCAAATAGCTACAGCAGCAGAGCAACAAAGTTCCGTTTCTGAGGAAATGAACCAAAATATTGTGCGCATAAATAGCAATTTCGAACTCACTTTAGCCAATACTAAAGAAACGGGCGCAGCGTCAATCAGTGTGAATGAAATTGCTCATAATCTGCAAAAATTAATGGCTAAATTCAAAGTTTAAAAAAAGGGCTAGTAGCACTAGCCCTTGATCATTTTTTTATACAAAATGCTATTA
>CAZVPC010000293.1:0-2155 GCA_964629005.1 uncultured Pseudoalteromonadaceae bacterium
CTGCTGCTTCTCTTTTAACAAGGCAAGATCTTGTTGGTGTTGTTTTACCGTTAAGGATTCGAGCGTTAATTGTTGCGCATGCATTTTTTGTTGCGACTGTTGCCTTTTTTTCTCAAACTGCTGCCAACGCAGTACCGCTAATTCAGCCTTATATTTACGTTCTTGAGCTTTTAAGGTTTTAAAACGTTTAGCCGCTTCAGCCTGTTGATGTAATTTATCTATTTGGCTATTTAGCTCAACAATAACATCCGTTAAACGTTCAAGGTTATCACGAGTATGTCGAATACGGTTTTCAGTATCACGGCGTTTTTCCTTATATTTAGAAACGCCCGCAGCTTCTTCAATAAAAACTCGAAGTTCTTGTGGTTTTGATTCAATTAAACGAGAAATAGTGCCTTGTTCAATGATGGCATAGCTGCGCGACCCTAGACCGGTACCTAAAAATATATCGGTAATATCGCGACGACGACATTTACTGCCATTTAAATAATAACTACTAACACTGTCTCGAGTTACCACACGACGAATAGACACCTCATTTCTATCTGCCATGCTGCCTTGTAATCGACCTTGGATATTTTCAAAAACAAGTTCAACACTCGCTTGCCCCACTGGTTTTCGCGTCGCTGCGCCATTAAAAATGACATCTGTCATCGCATCACCGCGTAATTTTTTTGCTGAGCTTTCCCCTAAAACCCAGCGAACTGCGTCAATCACATTAGATTTTCCACAGCCATTAGGGCCAACAATAGCGGTCATTTGCTGTTGAAAAGGAATTTTAGTGGGTTCAACAAAAGACTTGAAACCCGCTAACTTGATCTGCTTTAAGCGCATTTATTACCGTAATGAGAGGATATTTTTTATTATAAATTAAACTCTAACAAAAAAATTAGTATTTTGTAACATTTACGCACTGTGCTTAAACGTTAAAGCTCATTATAATTTTATTTTTGCCATTGAGTCGCTAATTTTTTATGCAACGTTTTTCAAATTCGCCGCCAGCAACGCCACTGAGTGGTGCTGGATATTTTTTCAAAGGCTTTAAGCTGATCCGTTTAAAAGGCGTTCGCCGTTTTGTTTTTATTCCTTTATTGGTAAATATTTCTCTATTTAGTCTCGCTTTTTATTTCATGTTTTTACAACTTGACGGTTATATGACTTTATTAGACAACTGGTTATGGGGCGGTTTTAAATGGCTTAGTACCCTATTATGGCCACTCATGGTTATAACCGTATTAGTTGTTTTTTCGTTTCTATTTAGCACTATTGCTAACTGGATTGCTGCGCCTTTTAATGGTTTGTTAGCAGAGAAGATTGAAGCGATATTAACAGGTTCTGAAAATACCAACGGCAGTTTTATCGATGTTGTTAAAGATATACCACGTACACTTAACCGTGAATGGCAAAAACTCAGCTATTATTTACCTCGGGCGATAGGTTTTTTTATTTTAATGCTAGTTCTACCTATATTAGGGCAAATAATTTGGTTTCTATTTACGGCATGGATGATGGCAGTTCAATACAAAGATTATCCCTTTGATAACCATAAAATATCTTTTACAGAAATGCGTAACAACTTGAAAAAAAATAAAAATTTAAGTTATAGCTTTGGTATTAGCGTTGCTATTTTCGCCATGTTGCCGTTAATTAATTTAGTGGTTATGCCCGTTGCCATCTGTGGTGCAACCGCCTTATGGGTTGATAATTATCGTGATCAACTTTTACAGTAAAGGTGGCGTATTGATTTTAACTTGAAAAATGCTCACAATTAACCATTAATTGGTCATTACTTAGAGACAATCAAAATGAAGCCGTCAATGAAAAAACTAACGAAAGTAAATTTATTCTGCTCTGGTGTGTTTTTAAGTAGTCTGGTATTTTGCAAATTAGCTTTCGCTAAACCCGCTGAAGAAATCATCATCCCTGTGATGGCAAAAGCGCAAATTTTTGCCCAGTTTACCGATAAGTTGCCCGCAGTGATCAATTATTTCAGCAAGGCACCTGAGCAAACTATTATTGAATTTTATCAGACTCATTATGGCAAACCAGAAAAGAAAGAACGTAAGCGAGGCAGACTTACACTCACTTTTATTAACCAGAAAAACAGTATTCGCGTGGTTATATCTAAACAAAATAGAGTACATCAAGTTGATGT
>CAZVPC010000294.1:0-2139 GCA_964629005.1 uncultured Pseudoalteromonadaceae bacterium
TGCCAAGCGTATTCAACCGTCCAGCCAAGATCTTCTAAAACCTCTTGCGTGGCAGCCTCAACTAAACCGTCTTCTGAATATTCGTAGCTCATACTTTTGTTATTCTCCGACTATTTCCACTAAAACTAATATATACCCATGTTACTTCAATCTATTTTTCACTCACCTTAAGGAACGAGGATTCAATAACAGTTCTAAGCGATTGGTCAAATAAAAGGGAATATTAAGCAACGTAAAATCATGCTTTTGCTTATTCAACTTTGCTTCAAGTAAATTAACAGAAGGTTTGGCAGAGCTTATACGAATTGCAATATCAGCCTGTTTTTTTATCACAAAAGACTGTAATGATTTAATACTTCCTCGGCTTCCTGATTTTACCTCAACAGGAATAATTTGATTCTGATGGCAATAAATAAAATCCACCTCTGCCTGCGCTTCTGAACGAGGCGGTTGCCAATAATAAAGTTCTGGTTTTATATAACCCAGTTGTGAATAAAGTAACTGCTGCCCTACAAACTGTTCTGCCAAAGCCCCTTTATTGGCTAACTCTAAGGGTGCATTCATCACTGATTGAGGAGGAATGCGTTGCGCGCAAAGTAATAAACCAATATCAATAAATAAAAACTTACTAATGCGGATTTTAGTTTCAGTCCCCAGCGGAATAGCATTAGCATGGGTATGAATGACACGGTAAAACAATCGGGCAGCCTCAAAATGTTCAATCGCAGTATTCAGTTGTCGATTATCACCACTACTATTGCGCGCAATTTCATGTGCCTGTTTGTGCGAAAACTGCTGTCCCACCTGTGCCAAAATACCATTGAAAAAAGCACTCAATGTGGATGCCTTTTGCGTCCCTTGATATTTAGAAAAATCCTCTTTATATGTTTGTAATAATTCTGTTTGATATTTTAAAATATCAGCATGATTAAACTGCGTATCAATGCCTATTTGCACACAACGCGGCATCCCACCTGACAAAGTATATTGACGAACCAGGCCCAGTAAACGCTCATGCAGACTATTGGGTATTAAGTGCATATTATCTAAACTAAGACTATCAAGAGCATAACGCTCCTTCTCTGCCTTAATGGCGATTAAAAACTCATCAAACGTGAGCGCCCCCATATAATAAAACTCAACACGCCCAACAGGGCTAGGAAGTTGATAATTATTCAGAACTTGATCCAGTAATGACCCTGTTAAAATAACAGCAAGATTTGGCATATCCTCATAAAAATAACGCAAGCAGGCATAAGCCGATGGAATGGCTTGTGCTTCATCCAAAAAGATTATCGCGGGACTATCAGCATTTAACGAAACACCTGTGATTAATGAAAAATTAAATAATAAATCATTAATTCGGTACTGATTGAACAGGGGTTCCAAATCGGTATGGCGTTCTAAATTAATTTCAATAACAGCAAGTTTTAACTGACTAGCAGCCATACGAACAGCGGTTGTTTTACCCACTTGCCTAGCACCACGAATCACTAACGGCTTGCGTTGTGTTTTTTGATACCAATTAACAATATAATCAATGGCTTGTCGTTTATACATGGCTTGCTTTTATTATTTTAACGTACCAAAGTGTAACATATTAATTCATTTATTGTATTAAAGTGTAAGATTTTAATACATACTATGCATTAAAGTGTTGGATTTTTATTTTATCAACATCAATTATGCCTGTTATTAGGCCTTCTAGAACCTCCTGTGTGGCCGCTTCAACTAGGCTATCTTCTGAATATTCGTAGCTCATTGTTCTGTTATCACCCCATTTTCATTTTTTTGTGCACGTCAGTACAACATGCACAACAAACCATTATTTCTTGTGCATGTTAAGCCCATGCGTACAGAAAACACCGCTTTTGTGTGCCTGTTTAATCTGCTTGACCCGATTTATTTAAAAGCAGGTCAACCAATGCATCATTCAAATAGTAGTTTTCTTTGCCCAATTTATGGCGCGACAGCAAACCTAAGCCAATAAGTGCCTCCAAGTATTTTGCTGCGGTATTTCGATGTACTTGTAAATCACGCACCAGAAAATCAATTTTGGTATAAGGATGGCGAAAAATATTACCCAACAAATCCTGACTATAAATTTTGGGCAGATCCGTTCGTAGCCGTTGTTTATAA
>CAZVPC010000295.1:0-2135 GCA_964629005.1 uncultured Pseudoalteromonadaceae bacterium
AGGTTCTAGGTTCTAGGTTCTAGGTTCTAGGTTCTGCACCGTAGGGTGGGCATATTGCCCACCATTCACAATATTTTTAAGATAAATGCTTAATCAACAACGCAGATAAATACAAAAATTAAGATCATAAGCATTTTTTTCATCGGCAATTCGTTTTTCTGAACTAATCAATTGCCAATCATTCACTACATCATAAACAGGAAATTGCGTGTCACCTTCAAGTTCAGCATTTATATGAGTAATATAGAGCTTATCCGCTTTGGCTAAACAGTGTTGGTAAATAGTTGCGCCGCCAATCACCATCACTTCATCCACAGTTTGAACCAATGCCAATGCATCATCCACACAAGTGACTACCTCGATACCTTTTGCTGAGTAATTTCGATTGCGAGAAATTACAATATTTTGTCGACCCGGCAAAGGAAAGCCAATCGATTCAAAGGTTTTTCTCCCCATGAGCACCGGTTTTCCTAGCGTGACTCTTTTGAAGTAAGCCAAATCCGCGGGCAAATGCCAAGGCATGGTATTATTTTTACCAATAACATTGTGCTTAGCTGTTGCCACAATTAACGAAAGAATAGTCATAAAAATTATCGATTATTGACGATATTCAACTTCAACGTCGTAATCGTCTTCGTCCCAGTCATCATCATCATCAAGCTCATCGTCATTTACGCTAGCCATAGTTTCTTGATGATAATTATCCCATTTAAATTCAACGGCTTTTTCTTCATCGGTTAAATCAACGTCGTTATTAGGTAAGGTTTCAATAAAGGTCATTAACTCATTGACTAATTCTTTGGTACCCAACTTGTTATAAGCAGAAATACTAAAAACCCGACCTTGCCAGTTTAATTCAGTGACAATTTTATCAGTAATTTCTTTAGCGTCATCGGCAAGTAACAAATCAAGCTTATTAAGCACTAACCAACGCGGTTTATCGGCAAGTTTACCCGAGTGTTGTTCAAGCTCACTGATAATAATTTTTGCATTTTCAACTGGATCAGACTCGTCAATAGGCAACACATCAACCACATGCAACAACACCCGACAACGTTCTAGATGTTTTAAAAATTGCATCCCTAAACCAGCACCATCTGCAGCCCCTTCGATCAACCCAGGAATATCTGCAATAACAAAGCTACGCTGAGAATCAAGTCTTACCACCCCTAAATTAGGCACTAAAGTGGTAAAAGGATAATCCGCCACTTTAGGTTTAGCCGCAGAAACACTACGAATTAACGTTGATTTACCCGCATTGGGTAAACCTAACAAACCCACATCAGCAATTAATAATAACTCTAATTTTAAATGTCGAATTTCGCCTGGTGTGCCATCAGTTTTTTGTCTTGGTGTGCGGTTAGTGCTACTTTTGAAACGAGTATTACCTAAACCATGCCAACCGCCTTTCGCAACCATTAATTTTTGCTGATGCGCCGTTAAGTCCCCAAGTTGTTCGCCAGTATCAACATCAACCGCGCGAGTTCCTACCGGTACTTTTAAATATAGATCATCTGATCCTTTACCAGTACAATCACGGCTCTGACCATTTTGACCTCGTTTAGCACGATGAAAGCGCTCAAAACGATAATCAATCAAGGTGTTTAAACTTTCGTCAGCAATTAGGTAAACATCGCCACCGTCACCGCCATCACCACCATTAGGGCCACCGTATTCAATATATTTTTCTTTACGAAAACTAACACAACCGTTGCCGCCATCGCCTGCTTCAACCCTAATTTCAACTTCATCTACAAATTTCATGATGTTAATCTAAATCCAAAAAAACAATTGCTTATTAATTATACGCCATCACTAAGATAAATAACCATGACTGACTATTTTTCTTTTTTGGCTAAAAAAAAACCCTGCTTTACAGCAGGGTTTTTAAAGAGAATAAAACTCTTATTCTGCAACGATACTAACAAATTTACGGCTTTTAGGGCCTTTAATATCGAATTGAACTTTACCATCGCTTAATGCAAACAAAGTATGATCTTTACCAATACCCATGTTTGTACCCGCGTGGAATTTAGTACCACGTTGACGAACAATAATGTTGCCAGCTAAAACAGATTCTCCGCCAAAGCGTTTAACGCCTAAACGTTTACTTTCTGAATCACGACCGTTACGTG
>CAZVPC010000296.1:0-2135 GCA_964629005.1 uncultured Pseudoalteromonadaceae bacterium
AACTGACCAACTACGCGCATCGCATCAGGAGATGCAACCACTACGTCAAAGTTCATTTCGCCTTTTTTAACTAATTCGGCTAAATCTTCCATACCAACGATGTCGGCACCAGCTGCTTTAGCTTTTTCAGCATTTGCGCCTTGAGTAAATACAGCAACACGAACGTCACGACCCGTACCATTTGGTAATACGGTTGCGCCACGAACATTTTGATCTGATTTACGAGCATCAATACCAAGTTTAACCGCAACATCTACGCTTTCACGGAAATTTGCTGTTGCTAATTCTTTTAATAAAGCAATCGCTTCATTAATTTCATATTCTTTTAATACGTCTACTTTTTCGCGGATAATACGAGTACGTTTTGATAATTTAGCCATTGATTAATCCTCTACCACTAAACCCATTGAACGAGCACTGCCCGCAATGGTACGCACTGCTGCTTCTAAAGAACCCGCAGTAAGATCAGGTTCTTTCATCTTAACAATTTCTTCAAGTTGAGCTGTCGTTACAGTACCCACTTTTTCAGTGTTAGGACGACCTGATCCACTTTTAATGCCCGCTGCTTTTTTCAATAAATAAGAAGCCGGTGGCGTTTTGGTTTCAAAGGTGAATGAGCGATCGTTATAAACAGTAATGATTACTGGAACTGGCGCGCCTTTTTCTAATGAATCTGTTTTGGCGTTAAACGCTTTACAAAATTCCATGATATTAACACCATGTTGACCTAATGCAGGACCAACTGGTGGTGACGGGTTAGCTGCACCAGCAGCTACTTGTAGCTTGATAAAAGCTTGGACTTTCTTAGCCATCTTTAATTACCTTTTTTTTGGGTGCAAGCGCCAAAATAAATCAGCTCCCCGTTTCCAATTAAATAGTTAAAACGCTGTTTATTTGCACGATTTTTGCGTAAAACAAAGCTCGTCAAATAAAAACGGCAGCGGATTATATATTAATCATCGCTGCCGTTGCAAGAATTTTTATTGTTTTAAATGAATTTTAAAACTTAACTACCTTTTTCAACTTGGCTAAATTCTAAATCTACTGGTGTTGAACGACCAAAAATCAACACGGATACTTTAATGCGATTCTTCTCGTAATCTAATTCTTCAACCACGCCATTAAAATCAACAAATGGGCCATCGATTACACGAACCACTTCACCCGGTTCAAACAAGGTTTTAGGTTTCGGCTTATCAGTAGAGTCTTCTAAGCGTTGTAAAATACGATCAGCTTCTTGTTGGGTAATAGCTGCCGGACGTTCAGTTGTACCACCAATAAAACCAAGTACTCGTGGCACACTTTTAACTAAATGCCAAGATTCTGTGTCCATTTCCATTTGTACTAATACGTAGCCAGGAAAAAATTTACGCGCACTTTTACGTTTTTGTCCAGCACGCATTTCAACGATTTCTTCAGTTGGTACTAATACTTGACCAAACTTTTCTTCTAAACCTTGCACCTGAATATGCTCAAGCATCGTTTTTTGCACACGGCCTTCATAACCAGAAAATGCTTGTACAACATACCATTTTAAATTTGGGTTAGTATTGACTGCTTTTTCTACGTTTTCTTCATCACTTTGCACAGAGCTATTTTCTTCAGACATAATTACACCTGTAAACCAGTTATAAAGCCAACAATCCAAAAGAGAAATGAATCTAATCCCCAAAGTAAAATTGACATGAAAGCAGTTGCCAACAACACAATACCTGTAGTTTGTACCGCTTCTTGGCGAGTAGGCCAAACAACTTTACGTACTTCTGTGCGTGACTCTTTAGCAAATGCAACGGCTGAACGACCTTTTTCCGTTTGTATGGCAATCAAACCGGCGATTACAACAAGTGCAACGACAGCAACTGCTCTGATCAATACCGACATCTCACCATAAACATAATTACCAGCAACGGCACCCCCTAAAAGAAGAATGATAATTCCCCATTTAAGACCATCAAGACTTGTGCTTGGTTGGTTTTCTGTACTTGCATTCATATTTTTGACCTGTAACTACTGTCTAAACTAATAATCTCACCCTAGGCAAGATCACCATATAATAATGGCAGGGGTAGAGAGATTCGAACTCCCAACACCCGGATTTGGAATCCGGTGCTCTACCAATTGGAGCTATACCCCTT
>CAZVPC010000297.1:0-2091 GCA_964629005.1 uncultured Pseudoalteromonadaceae bacterium
ACCTGAAAGTCCAATGAATGACAAATAACGCCAAGGTTCTATAGCATATCGTTGAGTTAGTTTTAAAGTGGCGTTTATTTCGATAAAACCGGCGATACCAGCCAGTAATGAAATACTAGCAAGTAACACCACTAAGCCAAATACTAAGCGTTTCGGCCATTTTAAGCTCAGTAATTCCTTAAGATAAGGAGCGCTAATTAATGCCAACATCGGCAAGGCAGGTAAAATATAGACGCCGCGTTTGCCGGGGCTAATACTAAAAAACACTAACAACAATATAATCCAACCAAAGATTAAAATAATCCGACGATCTCCTTGTTTTATGGCTGCAGTCCATTTTTTTACTAACCATGGCAGCACTAAACTAATTGGCAACCAAAATATCGGGACAACTTCAACAAGATAAAACCAAAACGGCTTAATATGATGCCAAGAATTTACATAACGTTTAGCGGTCTGCTTAAATAAAATATTATCGCGGTATTGCTCAAATAATGGATTTTGTGATTGTTCAACCAAATACAGCATCGGCACAAACCATAGTAAGATTGCACCTAGCAAGACTAATATGCCCGCTAGCCATTGCCAACTGCCTTTAATTTCATCTTGTTGTGAACTAACAAAACGAGCAACAACATAAGGTATTAACATTAAAAGTGGCAAAAAGCCAACACCTTTAGTAATGACACCAATGCCCATGAAAAAGCAGCCGAGCATAAACCAGCGCCAACCATCAGCTAAAATTAAATGTCTAATTAAACCGTAACAGCCTATGGTGATCCATGCACACACCATGGCATCTATTTGTGCTGATTTTGCTTGTAATACAAATTGTAAGCTCAGTAATAGTAATAATGCCGCATACCAACCCACTTGGGGTGACCACAAACGTTTGCCCAAATCGTAAACTAAAAACGTGGTTAACAAGGAGCACAACGCATTAGGGAGTAAAAAGGAAACAGCAAGTGATCCCGTTAGGTAATAAAAAACGGCGATGATCCACATAAAAACAGGCGGTTTATCGGGGTAGAGTTCACCACCGCGCATAGGGAAAAACCATTGTCCCGTTTCAACCATTTCCCGCGCTATTTGAGCAAAACGAGGTTCGTCAGCAGGCCAAGGGTCACGCAAACCCAACCCGATAAAAATAATACCAATAGCAAAAATAGCTAACCAGACTAGGTTAAAAGTATGTTCATCGCCCGACTGAAAATAAGTTTTATTAAACCAATATGATGTTAAGTTATTCAAAAAACCTCTTCTTACTTTATATTGATGCTTGTAGGCGGGGTTTTAATCCCGCGATACTTTCACGCCTACGGTTATGGTTATGGTTATGGTTATGGTAGTAAAGCATCATTTTTATTACGATGTTTTTTATAATCACGATACAAATAAGCACTTAATAGTGACGATATAATAAACAAAACAATGCTTAATGTTAATTTCCAAATTGACATAATTTCGATACCGCTGCCAGCTAATGCAAAAATGATCATTTGTGGAAAATAACCAATAAAAGAACCAAACACAAAAGGTCTAACTTTAATACGAGCAACACCAGCAACTAGATTAGTGATCAAATTACTACCCGCAGGCAATAAACGAATAATAATAGTTTTACTAAAGGTTTGATAATTTAAAAACCGTTGAATCGATTTGATTTTTTCTGGATATTTTTTACGAATAAGAGGTCGAACAATAACTTTTGCACTATAAAAACTAAGCACACAACCTAATGAAGTCGCCACAGTAGCTAACAAGGTGCCCGTGACAAAACCAAAAGCATAACCCCCTAAAAATGCGGCTATTTGTCGAGGAAAACCACAAGCCGTAAATAAAGCGCAAAAACCAATAAACACTAGCCCCCCGCGCAAGCCCTGATTTCTAATATGATGATCAACCCATTGCTCATCAATACCGTCCCAAGCGCCTAAACTACTCAATATTATGCCCACAGAAATAAGAGTAAGCAGAAATATTATTTTTTTATCAAACATTTTTACACATTAACTCGTTTCATTCAGGCATTATCTTATGACAGGATTATAAGGTATTAATTATTTCGCTGATTTTTGTGCGTTTTTGCAG
>CAZVPC010000298.1:0-2087 GCA_964629005.1 uncultured Pseudoalteromonadaceae bacterium
GTCAGGTTGGTTATAAAAAGCCCAGTCGAGTAATAAATAGTCTACTCGCGCACCTTGGTGATAACGATTTCCCCCGTCTAAATAAACGGCTTGAGCAGCAAAGCGTAAATTAGATCGCAATTGTACCGAAGTATTAAGGCCTAACTCGGTTAATTCAGCTGACAGTTTGCCATCATCATTAACAAAATTACTACCCTTAACATCAATAAGTCCTTGAGCAATAAAACCATGCCACTGCCAATCTTGATTCGCTTTATGATCGATAATATCTTCTGCTCTTGCTTGACTAACAACAAATAACAGCGTCAGATAAATTAATTTCAATATTTTTTTCTTCAATCTATTCATAAATGTGTTCATCACTATCTACCCATCCTTGTAATACTGATAATATGAATATTGTTATTGTTATTAATCTTTGTTTCTGCCATATAACCAATGGCTCCTGGAGTTCTCATCACCGCATTAATAAGAGCTTGCGGGGTGGCAACTTCTATTGGGCCATTACCAACCCCAGAATAAGTAAGCTTGTTCCAAATGCGATCTAATTGATAAGGGAACATTCTTAAAATCTCTTTTGAAAAAGCCTGATGAAGTTTATTCTTGCTTGGTAGGACAAACACCACTATGGGTTTATTTTCAGCCCATAGCAATTGTCGCATCGAATAGATACGTCTGAGTTGTGAAGTTGTTAATTCATGCATACCAACTGAAACATTCGTAATGATCTCAATACCATTGGCTTTAACACTTAAAAACAACGGACTAAGTAACAACAATATTTTGAAAATGTTTTTGATAAACAGATCCTTGTTAAACAACTATGGTCTCGAAAATGATCCACAAAGAAATATATCAATATAACTCATTTAAATTTAAATGGTCTCGGTTAACTATAGAAAAAATCTCAATTTTTGCAACTTTTAGCTGAGCACAAGAGATTAGACCAGTATTTTGCTGCTATTTCCTGCGAAAACACTATAATAATCGATAAAATGTAAAAGACTGTAATTTTTCATTAATTTCATTCCAAACATTTAACTTTTGTGCAACTATATTGCACTTATTCCAATTTAACGATTATATTGAGACAAATGACAGCAAAGTTTAACGTTTTAGTACTAAATGGCCCTAACTTGAATATGTTAGGCAAGCGTGAACCTGAAATTTATGGTGCACAGTCGCTCGATGAGATTATTAACGCACTTCAGGTAAAAGCATTGCAGTTAGATATTACCTTATCTCATTTGCAGTCTAATGCTGAACACGAATTGATAGCTGCACTTCATCAAGCACATCAACAGATTGATTTTATAATTATTAATCCTGCGGCATTAACACATACCAGCATTGCCTTACGTGATGCTTTTTTGGCTATCAATATTCCGTTTATTGAAATTCACATTTCTAATGTTCATGCAAGAGAGAACTTTAGAAAAACTTCTTACCTGTCAGATATTGCCCAAGGCGTAATATGCGGTCTTGGTAGTAATGGTTATGAGTTTGCCTTATTAGCCGCACACTCACATTTAACAAAATCTGACACCTAATACACACAAAAATAACAGACCAATTAATATAAGGCGTTCTAATGGATATTCGTAAAATTAAAAAACTTATTGAACTCGTTGAAGAATCAGGCATTAACGAGTTAGAAATTTCAGAAGGTGAAGAGTCGGTACGTATTTGTCGAAATACCGCTGCATTGACAATACCAGCACCTATCATGCAGGCCGCTCCAGTAGCAGCAATGCCCTCAACCTCTCCAATGGCAAACGCCACACCAATAACACCCGTCACCTCTGGACATGAAGTTCGTTCACCTATGGTTGGTACTTATTATTCTTCGGCATCCCCTGATGCACCAGTTTTTGTTGAAATAGGTCAACACGTTAATGCTGGTGATACACTATGCATAATTGAAGCAATGAAAATGATGAACCAAATAGAAGCTGATAAATCAGGTGTTATCAAAGCTATTTTGGCAGAAAATGAAGATGCTATTGAATTTGATCAACCGCTATTCATCATTGAATAAGCCCAACAAATAAGGGTAATTCCATGTTAGATAAAGTTGTTATCGCCAA
>CAZVPC010000299.1:0-2018 GCA_964629005.1 uncultured Pseudoalteromonadaceae bacterium
CTAAGCTGTCCGAGGCTTGGAATGTTTCAGCAGCTAAGGCGGCTAATAAATTTTCTAATTCGCGCTGATGTTCAGGTGAAAATTGAATGTTTAAGACAGGATTTTCAATACGAAATATTTACGGTAACATCACAGAGGCATAGCGACCTGCTAATGCCCAACCATTAACACCGTCTTCATCTTCGGCTAAATCAAAACAATCTTGTATAGAAACAGGCGTTTCCCCATCTTCATAGATTAATAAGTCATTTTCAGCTAAAAAACGAGCAAATAACATCCGATTCCATTATTCATAGGCTGTTTCCTGTAGCAAATGTTCAATGCTTTGTTCACCATTTTGCTGAAGCACATCACCAATCTGTCGCCCATGAGCACGCAATTTATTCCGTTGCTGGCGCATTTCATCGGTTAAATGATCACCAGGTTTATATCCCCCACAGATAAGTGCTTTAAAGCAACACGCGTAGCCGTTTCTGCCACATTACGCGCTTTAACAATAGTGGTTTCTAGGTGTTTACGCAATTTTTTATCTAGGGGTTGTAGACTCATAATTTCTTATTATTAAGCTAAGCTTTTAGTGATGGTAGATAAAGGCATAAACAGGTTATCAAGTTGTTCAGGTAAGGATAAAAATCCAAATTGCTGGTAGTAGGCTTTTACTTGCTGATGTTTAGCATCAACAAATATCCCTGCAAGCCCCATTGTTTGGCTAACATTTAAGGCCTTTTGCATGGCATCAATTAATAGTGTTTCTCCATAACCTTTTCTTTGTTGGTCAACAGAAACCGCTAATTTTGCCAGTTTTGCAGCAGGAATCCTGTTAGGATATTTCTTTTTCCATTGGTGTGGAATATCATCGGTCAACACCTCACACACAACAAGACTCATATAGGCAATAATCACTGTTGGCTGTTTTGCATCAATAAGAACAAAGGTTTTAGACAAGCCTTTACCCATATGCTGACGCGCTATTTTTTGCAAAAAATGATTTAATGCCTGATCACCGCAGTCAAACCCAGTTCTATTATGAGCTTTGGTCAGCGGTTCAATGTTTAAAGTTGAATTCACTGAATATTAGCTCGATAGTTTTTAACTGCATTTTTTAATTTTGAATTTGGCTCAGGTGGATTTTCAAGCATATCAAAAAACAGCTGAGCATCTTTATTGCTAAGATGTATTTTTTTATCTTTTTCAATGATGCTTTCTGCTTTTTCAAGTGCTGATTGCACTAAAAATTGATTTAGCGTTGCTCCTGTTAAGTCAGCAGCAGATATCAGTGTTTCTTTGATTTGCTCGCTTACTCTGGCGGTAATGCGTTCATTATTAATTACAGACATGGCGCTTCTCTTTTATTGGTGACATATTGACACCATAAATAAATTACGATGAATTGTCAAACCCTTACTTGAATTTAACCTTAAATTACTTAGGCACAACGCATTCTTAACTTTGTATTAAGACCTTAGGCCAGATAAAGTATTAAAAAAACCTTTTTTCTATTTGTAGTTGCTTCATTTATATAAAAAAGACGCTTAAGAAACTCGGTTGAGTCTACAAAATAATTTCGTTACTGGCCTTTTTTTATGCCTAAATTTTACGTGATATGGCAGAACAACCATCAAACATACGCATAATTTCCCAGTGTATACATACCTTTGAAAAATAGCATTGTTATCTTGCAAGCTTTCCGCCCTAAAGGACGGGGATTTCTATGGCTATAGGCGCGCCACATCCGAGCTCATGTAATATCGGGACTCCTGTCGCCACTACTCATTCGCTTACGGAGCGACTCAACTATGCCCCAGTTCGTCCTGCGTCCGCCTCAACTACGCACAAAAGCTTGCTTGGTTAAGGCTAGCTCATTAACTTGACGGTTGTCGGGATAACAACTTAACAGCCTCGCGCTATCGCACGTCGGATCAGCGACAAGTCTCATGTTTATTTATGAAAAACTGGAAAACTTTAGTTTATAATTATAAACTACATTTCTAATAAGACTTTTATTCTCGCCTAAATAC
>CAZVPC010000300.1:0-1983 GCA_964629005.1 uncultured Pseudoalteromonadaceae bacterium
TTGGGAACGGTATCGACATTATTTGTTTTTCAGTCATGGTGTTGTTATTCAGGTTATCAGAAAAAGTGGCAACACCTACCTCAGTAGTGTTGATGGCTTTTAATGCAATGGTAGGCTTTGTTTTACAGCTTTTTGTTATTGGTGGATTTACTGTAAAAGTTGAAGCTTACTGGTTAGCTGCCGTTCCTGTTGTCGTGGTTGGCGCGCCTCTAGGGGCGTATATCTGTACGCAGATGAGTAATAAAACCATCATCACTACATTACTTATTTTAATACTTGTGGAATTATTCAGTTCCTTGTATTTGATCCCTTTAACGGCTGAGATTGTGACGATTAGCCTAGCGGTATTTTTGATATTTTCATTGCTGTATTATCGGATGTCAAAAATAATAAAATATATTCCGAAGTATAAGTCCAATAGTCCAATTGAACACTGAGAGTTGATAAATAATTAGAAACTTTTTATTAATTACAAAATGTAAAGTGGTTCGGCTTTTTTAATACCTATATTGAGCGAGAAAAAGTGTTTGACTCTGTGGTTAAGAACAGGGTTTAGGATTGAGCCTGAGTCCATATTGGAGTTACGGATTCAGGAGGTACTTTAAGGTAATTAGCACACATAATCAATCCAAATTACACAGAATTTTGTTTATTTTCCAAACACAAGGAACAACACATAGCAAACTATGAAATCGTTATGTAACGTGAAAGACTGACAAAAAAACGAGTAAGATGAATAGCCTATTTGTTCGCTGGTTACCTAAATTATAAGCCTTAATTTACGATCTATATTTTTTTCAATTTTTAGGTGAAAGTCATGAAAAACAAACATACTAATATTCGAAATGGTTTTTTTTTACTGCTGGGATTATTCCTTGTTGGTGTAGTTAATTCCGCAACAGCACATGAACAAGTTTTAGATTCGTTAGATGTAAATACAAAAATCAGAACACCGATTACGCATGGGTTTTGGTTCCCCAAACTGGTAACATTTGGAGAAGAGTGGTATCGAGGGCGTTTGCTCGAACAAGGGTCACACGATGAAACAGGGGAATTACCCAATACTAACGATCCTGATGCGCATTTAGGGTTTACTGCAATAAATGCCACGCGTTGGTTAATCTCTCATCATTGGTTCGGGGAAGACGCGATAGGCGAAGAACAACTTTATTCCAGAAACCCCAATTGGTTTTTTGATCCAGGCAATCCCAGTAATTCTGTGATGGGAGTCTTTGCGATGTTTCGTATGGGTATTTTGAACGAATTAGATGCCAGACTCGCCATTCATAATATGATTAATTCATACACTGACCAGACATATTCTATTCTTCGAAATGGTGTTTGGTTATATGCAATGACCGATTTATCGGCGACTGATTTTACAATTAACGATGGAACCAGAACAGTCCCCAACCCGGTAGGATTATCTGATAGCAAAGCAATACGTTATGAAATAGGAATCATCATAACCCACCATTTTTTTGGTCACAATCAAAACGATACAGTTCAGGTAATGGATGAAAATTACGATAGTTTGATACATATTCTGCGTGATTTAAACGCTAATAATATAACAGATAAAAATGCACGTTTAGCTATTACCGAGCTATTTATGGGGTAATCATAATTCCAATTTGCTTAATCATACCGCTAAAGAGTAAGCACTAACTGTAATATCATTCACATTAATTACCCCGTCTCCATCTGAAAATTTTATGGAGATAGGGGGTTAATTAGTATGTCAACGAAATATATTTCAAAAAACTAAAGTTATCCTTGACACTGTTCTATAGAACAGGGTTTAAAATTTATCTCAAGCTGACTAAATAATGGTTTACCCTCTAAACATTGGGTTTACAAAAAATTGTTTTTATCTTTAAGGAGAAAAAAATGGCACAAGATAATCAAGCCACTGAAAAAAGTACGCCTTGGTTAGGCATAGGTGCTGCACTTGCAGCAATTGGCGCATCGGTCTGCTGCGTG
>CAZVPC010000301.1:0-1979 GCA_964629005.1 uncultured Pseudoalteromonadaceae bacterium
ATGCTTAATTTCTAACTCTTGCCGTGATCATTGATAGTTTTTATGGCGTTTTATCTAACGTTGACAATGATTGGTAGTATACTCATGAACTTCAAAATGCATATTTTAGGATGTCTAAGCAATTCACGATCAAGGCACACTTTTTATTAATAAATAATTGCTCTGACGAAGTCATGTTGCACATTCATAGCCAAACCTGCATTGATAAATGTAAAATACACCCATAAAAAATATAAGGTGCAATAAATAAATGCAAATCATCCATTTATTTTGGCAACAAATCAGTAATGACTTTAATAACACTGGCTGTTTGTATTTATGGTTAGAGCAAGCTAAAAAAAGTGCTTCTTCTAAAAAGAATGAATATTATCCTTTTCAAGCGGATAAAGCGTCTTTAGTTGATTGGTTTGCTGTCCATTTTAAACAATTTTTATCAGTCAAAGAACAAACACTGACTAAAAAAACATTGCATGATGCGGCTATTGAAAAGTTAACCGTGCAGCTGCCATGTGATCAAGCAAAGCAGCCAATACCATCGCCTATTATCGCCAACTTGAGCGCCAACTTGAGCGCCAACTTAAGTGCAAACACGGCTGCATTAGAAGACAGTGTTTATGCAGGTATAACGAGTTTTATTTTAAATGTGATAAAAATAGAACAGCCATTGGCTTTTTTGAAAGAGCTTAATTTTCAGTCTTATTATTTTGAAGATAATGTTCAGCTAGCTGATGATGCAAAATTTTGGCTAAAAATGGCGGCTGAATTAAGTCATGTTATCCAAAAAGACCAATATATTCCTTTTTTGATCGCCCAAAAAGTGAAGAGGAAAACTGTGTTTCATGGTAAGTGGCAACCGCTATCAGCTGATTATCAACAACGTTTGCAGCAAATAGCCACTGTAATGCCTTTTTCAGCCTGTTTGACTGACAACTCTCTGCATAAAAATGCCGACTTAGTCCCCATCGCGGTACTACAACATTTTTCTGAAGTGGTGTTAAATCAACAAATCAACGCGACTGTTTATCCCAATACCGTGCATAAACAACTACAAAACAGTTTTATTGGCAGCAGCCTCAATTTTAGCCAACTACAAGTAAATGAGCAGGAATGGAAGTTGTGGCAAGTGTGGCATAATAATTTAAATTACGATCAATTTGGCGCTCCTTTTCAATTATGTTTTCGGCTCAATGAAGCAACCTCAGGCAATGGTGTTGATTGGGGTTTAGAAATTTTATTGCAAGCGAAAGTTGATCCTTCTTTTATGATCAATTTAGCTGAATTTTGGCAAGATAACGTCATTAAAAGTACTTTGTTTAGTAAGATGTTTGGCACCTCAATAGAGCGAAATTTGTTATTGCAACTTGGCTATGCTTGTAGAATATATCCTTTATTGGAGCAATTTTTTGCCCAAAATATGCGGCAGCAGCAAATCACTTTGACTACAGATCAAGCTTTTGACTTTTTAAAAGAAGATGCTTGGGCGCTGCATGCTTGCGGTTATAAAATTAGTGTGCCTTCGTGGTGGACGGCATCAGGGCGTTTAAAAGCAAAAATCAAAATGCGAGGGAGTAAAAAATCTATCGCAGGGGAAAGCTCTGGTGATACTGCCGCGCCATCTTATTTAAGTCAAAATGGCTTGATTGATTTTAATTATTCTTATGCCATTGGCGAAGACGAAGTGAGTGAGCAAGAGTGGCAGCAATTAATTGATTCAAAATCTGAGCTAATATATTTTAGGGGGCAGTGGATGCAACTTGATCTCGCTGAAATGGCTAAAATGCAGAAGTTGATCGAGAGCTCTCAACGAGATAAAAACAGCGGTAATTTAAAAGACTTGTTACTGATGGCGGCTAATGAAGATCAATATAGTCTTGAGCTTGATGATACCGTTAATAGCATGTTGCTGAGTTTAAAAAATAAAGAACAGTTATCGTTAATTCAGCCACCTAAAAACTTAAAGGCAACGTTAAGACCTTACC
>CAZVPC010000302.1:0-1849 GCA_964629005.1 uncultured Pseudoalteromonadaceae bacterium
AGCTTTCAAACCTTCCTTCATTTGAAGGTTCTGGAGTGTACGCTTTATTTTTAAAATCAACTGTTGACACCTGTTATGATACGCGCCTTTCACCAATGCACCCTATATATGTAGGCAAAACTGTGCCTTCAGGATCAAGGCAAGGTAAGAAAAAGGGTGTAGGTAAAACGCTTAGAAATCGACTGCAAAAACACCTGCGAAGTATTGAACAAGCTGAAAATTTAGAAACAGATACATTCCTTTGCCGTTTTATGATTCTTCAAGGGCAAGCAACTGATATGATTAGCGCAATGGAGTCGTATCTTATCAGGCAGTACAATCCTTTATGGAACTCATATATTGATGGCTTTGGTATTAATGCGCCTGGAGCTGGTCGTTACAACCAATCACCATCAGAATGGGATACACTTCACCCTGGTAGATATTATGCAAAACAACTCACTGGAAAATTACGAGATAAAGATGCTATTTTAGAAAAAATAAAGGGTTATGCATCCAAAGTAATTCAGCGAGTTGAAAAGTGAACTCAATTGAACTTTTTGCAGGTGCTGGTGGTTTAGCTTTAGGGCTTAATAGAGCAGGATTTATGCATAATGCTATAGTAGAGTTTAATAAAGATGCATGCCGTACTATCAGAGCAAACAAGGTCTTCAATTACGGTGCTAGTCTTTATCAAGGTGACGTTGCTAATTTTAATTATTTAAGCATTCTTAATCCCATAGATTTAATTTCAGGTGGTCCACCATGCCAACCATTTTCTTTGGGAGGAAAAGCTAAAGGACAAGCTGATTCTCGAGATATGTTCCCTGAGGCTATCCGAGCGATATGAGAAAGAAAGCCTCGCGCTTTTTTATTTGAAAATGTCAAAGGATTATTGCGCAAGAATTTTTTTGAATATTTTGATTACATCATTCTGCAACTTCAATATCCATCACTAGAAAGAAGAAATGATGAAGTATGGGAAATACACCGTGATAGACTTGAAAAGTATCATACACAGAATAATCAGACTGAACTTGAATATAAGGTAGTATATCGTCTTGTAAATGCAGCAGATTATGGCGTTCCCCAAAAGCGTGAGCGAGTTTTTATTATTGGCTTTCGTTCTGATGTAAACGCCAATTGGTCTTTTCCTAAAACTACTCATTCAGAAGATTCATTGCTTTGGAGTAAGTGGGTTACAAAAGAGTATTGGAGTACTCATAACCTCGCATACCCCAAAATAGATGAAAAATTAAAACACAAGGTAGAACGCCTTAAACAAAAATATGGAATGTTTGAGCCCAAATTTAAACGATGGGTTACTGTCCGCGATGCGATTGCGGATATGCCCTCCCCCCAGGTAAAAACTGCAAATGATTACAATCATCATATATTTAAGGCAGGGGCAAAGATTTACCCTGGACATACGGGCAGTTATATTGATGAACCCTCTAAAGCTTTAAAAGCTGGTGGGCACGGTGTTCCAGGTGGTGAAAATATGATTCGCTACGAGAATGGATCAGTTCGATATTTTACAGTACGCGAAAGCGCACGCATTCAAACATTTCCAGATGACTATGAATTTGAAGGATCTTGGGGTGAAGTCATGAGACAGCTTGGTAATGCTGTGCCAGCAAAGCTTGCAAAGATTATAGGACAATCCGTCTTTCGTGCTCTATCTTCGCAAAACACATAACCAGTCAAATCGAGTCGGACGGCGTTCCCCGCCGCTCATTTGGGTCGTTAGCTTTTTAAACAGATTATGGGAGTATAACATAACTAATATGATTTTTGTTTTAAGTCCTGAATTCGTATCATAAAGCATCAACATAAAAAACATTCATGCCGTCACGTTTACCTTTAAAAT
>CAZVPC010000303.1:0-1836 GCA_964629005.1 uncultured Pseudoalteromonadaceae bacterium
ATGAAGAAGTTGATTTCTTTACTGCGCTCTAGCTTGGAAAACAAGGGCTTTTATAGTGAACAGAGTACTGGATGATTTTTTATCGCGTACAGAGAAATAAATTAGTTGACAATATATTTTCATTAGTGTAGAAAAACTAAAAGAGTATTTATACCTAATAGATTTTTTGCGTATCTGGGAGTTTAAAATGAAAACTATTTTATTTGTTTCACTGAGCGTTTTATTATTATGCTCAGAGTTGTTATTTGCTGGCTGTCAAATTGATAGCGTTCCAGTTCAAATTTCCGTATTTCACGACCGTACATCAGACACCCGTTTTAAAAACAACCCTGCCAAACTTTCGGGTGACGGTAAAAAAATAGTATTTATACAGTCTGCATCTGGTTTTGATACGAGCTTAACGGGTTGGTTATCTTCAAGAGAAACGGCACTAACAACAGATAACGCTGCAAAAGTCTATTTATATGATATTGATAACCAGCAATCTACATTAATTTACACAGGAAGCTTTTCTTTTATTAGCAAAGATAATGCATTTTCCCTACAAAGCTTAGAAAGTGGTTTTACGGTTGATATAAATCACGATGGCAGTCAAGTTATTCTAGCATCTACTAAAACTAGCTTTAATTCACAACGCGACAGACTAAGTAATCACTTAATCTTTTCTTCTATCAATACAAAAGATGGCACAGTCACTCAATTATTAAGCGTCCCTATTTCTGGATTTCAGGCACAAAATATTCCTTTAAAACTCAGCGGTGATGGTAGTCAAGTTGCCTTTATCTACGCTCCAACATCCAATAAAACCTCATCAATTTTTGGTGTCGAATTTTTTGATGCATCACAACAAAGTATTTTAGCCACCTTTGCAGTTCAAGCAAATACAACGCTAACTAAGTTAAGCCAAGGAAAGGGGGATAATGCGAGTGATAGTGAAATTCTAGCCACTATTAGTGCGGAGCATTCACAATCGTTTGCGATTGACTATACGGGGAATAACATAATTTTTGGTTACCCTAACACCGGAATAATTATTGGTGTTAAGAGTGATACAAGTAATTACCATACTATTGCAAATGTGCCACCCAATAATGCAATACATGTTGCCATATCAGACGATGGCAATACAGTGGCTTATACTGATCGCAGTCAAGAGACAAGCATTCTTTATAAAAATAATTTTTCTGGCTCCAATCAGTCGATTATCTTAAATAAAGGGACAAACAATTCGGGGAATTTATTTTTAAATGCTGCGGGGACTGCTTTAATCTTTAATAATAAGATAGCCAACCCAGGGTTTACATTTGGCTTTTCTGCGCCTTCATATTTTGTTTATACAGATGGTAGTATGATTGTTAGCCCACTCAATAAAGACCTATTAGATGTAAGTGCTAATTTTAATAGAGTATTGACCTCCTACTATAATAGTTCAGCATTAGATGTAAACTTATTGTCATCTGGGTCTCGTTACCTACCTGATAGTAAGAGCATTTACTTAAGTAGCTTATATATGACAGGTAATCGTTCTATTGCTTATGAAATCATACTGAAAATCATAAGTTCAAATCCCTATACATTCAAACTATCAAACTACGCCCCAACTAGAAAGGCAACAATTAACGCTGTCTATTATCCTGAAAATAAATTAACTATTCCCTATATAGCTATTGGTAATGATTGCCATACTGCTGAATTAAAGTTAATTGACTCCTCTAATTATCTATTTGAATTAACAGATTTACAAAAATTCAATTAGGGGATATTGCCGTTGTGTCGTTTCTACATAAAAAAAGCCCAACACCTTTAATGGCGTGGGCTTTTTGTACTTTGCCGTAT
>CAZVPC010000304.1:0-1805 GCA_964629005.1 uncultured Pseudoalteromonadaceae bacterium
GCTCAGTACCGCACGACCTGAGGGATCAGCCATTTTGCTAAAGCTTTCATCCCACGCTAAGGCTTGTGGTGTACTACACGCAACTGATTTGCCTCCGGGTACACACTCTGCTGCTGATGGAAGCGGGAAGTTTTCTTCAAAAATACTGCGATAAAAATACGCTTCTTTAGTATCAGGTGTATTAATCGGAAATTTAAATTTAGCACTGGCAAGTTGCTGATCGCTTATCTGTGTTTCAATAAAACCTTTTAAGCTATCGATCCAAGAATAGCCAACCCCGTCTGAAAATTGTTCTTTTTGACGCCATAAAATCTCTTTCGGTAAATAACCTTCAAAAGAAGCGCGTAAAATTGCTTTTTCCATTTTACCATTGCCGCACATTTTGTCCTTAGGGTTAATGCGCATGGCAACATCCATAAAGTTTTTATCTAAAAAGGGTACGCGGGCCTCAATCCCCCAAGCCGACATTGATTTATTAGCCCGTAAACAATCAAACATATGCAGTTTATCGAGTTTGCGATTTAATTCTTCATGGAATTCTTGTGCGTTTGGTGCTTTATGAAAGTATAAATAGCCGCCAAATATTTCATCGGCACCTTCGCCAGAAAGTACCATTTTAATACCCATGGCTTTAATTTTACGGGCCATTAAATACATTGGAGTAGAGGCGCGTATGGTGGTTACATCGTAAGTTTCAAGATGATAAATAACTTCTTTAAGCGCATCTATGCCTTCTTGTTCGGTAAATAGCACGCTGTGGTGAATAGTGCCAATGCTGTCAGCTACTTTTTGTGCTGCGATCAAATCAGGAGAGCCTTCTAAACCACAAGCAAATGAGTGAACTTTTGGCCACCAAGCTTCGGCTAAATCATTATCTTCAATACGTCGAGCAGCAAATTTTTGCGTGATTGCTGAAATTAATGAGGAATCTAAACCACCTGACAGTAATACGCCATAAGGTACGTCGGTCATTAAGTGGCTTTTTACCGACTCTTCTAATGCTTCACGTAATTTGGTTTTACTGGTGTGGTTATCTTTAATGGCACCATATTGTTGCCAGTTTCGTTGGTAGTAACGCTGTATTTCACCAACACGGCTATCTAAAAGATGTCCGGGAGGGAATTCACTCACGGTTTTACAAATTGGCATTAAGGCTTTCATTTCAGAGGCAACATAAAAGTTACCTTCACTATCGTAACCGGTGTAAAGTGGAATTATACCAATATGATCGCGAGCAATTAAGTATGAATTGTCGGTCTCGTTGTATAAAATAAAGGCGAACATGCCTTGTAATTTATCAATAAATTTAGTGCCAAATTCTTCATACAAAGGCAAAATAATTTCACAATCAGATTTTGTTTTAAATTGATAATTACAGCTTAAATTTTCAGCGAGCATTTTATGGTTGTAAATTTCACCGTTTACCGCAAGTACGTTAGTTTTATTTTTATTATAAAGGGGTTGTGCACCATGCTCAGTATCAACAATTGAAAGGCGTTCATGCACCAAAATGGCATGTTCGTTACTGTAAATGCCTGACCAGTCAGGACCACGGTGACGTAAAAGACGAGAATATTCTAGTGCTTTAGGACGAAGTGCATCAGCACCTATTTTTATATCTAATATACCAAAGATCGAACACATTGAAGCGCTACTCCTTTAAAGTTTTAGGTCAAATTTTAAGACAATCAAGTTGCATGATTGTAGATTGAATAGGGCTATAAATCACCCTAAAATAGTAGATAACTATCTACAGCGTTACTTTGCCAGCTTTACAGAAAAAATCAACATAAAATTAGCTTTGT
>CAZVPC010000305.1:0-1761 GCA_964629005.1 uncultured Pseudoalteromonadaceae bacterium
TGTTTGCATCCTTGACATGGCAAAGGTCGGTGATTCGAGTTCACTCGGGCGTACCATTTTTTACTTATAAAACATTGAGTTATAAATTAACATTAGTTTTTACTAAATTAGCATGGTAAAAAGATGGTAAAATAATGGTAAAACCCTACCCTGTTTTTTCTCTAAAGATACATTTTTAAATTACTATTTCAGCATGTTGAACCTCTACCCATCTAACGTGATCTCTAGTGTAAACTTTCGTTGATTTTGCATCACTGTGTGCCATTCTCGATTGTGGATCATAACCTTGATCTTTAAATAATCGTGCAGCCAATGCGCGCACTTCGTGAAAAGTAGGGCGCTGTTTTACCGATAAATTGTCACATAATTTTGTTTGATCACGATACTTGCTAAATTGTTTACTAATATAATCTGGCGTTACTTGGGTTATATGATCGCATTTTGTTGAAATTTCATTACAAATTTTTGTTGGCATTCTGTGTACAACATAAGGGCTAGCAATTCTGTCTTTTCTGCTTTCATCAATAATAGTTTTTAATGCACTGCCAATTGGGATCATAACGTGTGATTCTTCTTTTTCTAGTGTTTTTTGCCGATTGATGTACATTTCACCGAATATTATTTCACCGTTAATGTTTTTAGGCTCTTTAAACCAAACACAACCATTTTTTTTACTGTTTGGCTTGCTCATTCGGTAACGAACTCGGCTGATCTCTAGTCTTGCTTGTGTTGTTTGCAAAGCCAAGCTCATAGCTGTTTTTAACCATAGCGGCGCTATTTCAAAAATGGCTTTGTACACTTCTTCGGTTAATCGCTTTCGTTGTTTTGGCGGTATTTTTCTACGCTTTTTATATTCTGCTGGATTACTGAGCATGATCCCGTCGTCCATCGCCCAAGCGAAAATCTTTTTTAAAAAGCTAATTTTTTTATTAAAAACTTCATTACCGCTGTCAGCATGATTTACTTCTATGTAATGTGTAACAACTGCAATATTAATATCGTGCGGATGCATAGTAAAAAACTTTTTAGCTCGTTTTATGTCATTTTTCAAACCACTTAACATGCTTTTTGCTGGCTTTTCTTCGTCAATAATTTTTTTGTGAATTGCATCTAAATATTGAGCTAGAGATTCTTCGTTTTTTTGTGGTATTGTGATGCTAATTAATGAATTAAGAGTTTCACTATTACGCATTTGAGCATTGTACGCATTAGCTATTGCAATTGCTTTGCTACGATCTTTACCTAACGATTTTCTTACACCGTTAACTAATTTAAAACGATAACCAGCAAGTGGGTCGAAATACAAATATTCGGGTAAATTTGTATTTCGTTTATCTCTATTTCTAACCATTATTATGCACTCAGTTTAATTAATTCGTTAACTGCGTTACCCACTTCATTTATAGCACCAAAACGCTGATCACATCGAATATATGTTCTTTTGTTTTTTCCAGTTACAATTGATGAACCAATAATTGACCCATCTGCAACCCACCCGATAACTGTTCTATTTTGTGGCCGAGAACCTTCAGCAAATTCACGTTTGATCCATACCGACACTAACATGAATTTTTTGCTATCGTAGTTGTCGTTATTTATAGTCATGTTTATCTCCTTTGTTTAAAAATCCGTATTTACAGATGAAACACGGAAAATTTCAGCTTAATTACAGTGTTATAACGCACGCCAACTAAGGTGTGCGCTACTCGTTTTAGTGCTTTGTGTCACATAAATTTTTACCAGTGACCTGCTTTAAATGAG
>CAZVPC010000306.1:0-1740 GCA_964629005.1 uncultured Pseudoalteromonadaceae bacterium
ATCTCTGCTCTCACCCTCTTTGGCCTAGACGATATGATGGCGCGTTATGCTAGCTATGAAACTTTGGCCGAGATTATTCGTCATCGTTTTGTTGAACCTAAAGCAACACTTAAAGAGCTATTCTCACGTTTAGTGTTCAATATTTTATCTGGTAATACTGACGATCATGCTAGGAACCATGCAGCATTTTGGGATGGTAAACACTTAAGCCTAACACCTGCTTATGATATTTGCCCTCAGAATCGCGCAGGAAATGAACAAGGACAGGCAATGCTCATATTAGGAAATAATAACGCTAGTCAGCTCAGCACTTGTTTAGCTGCTGCGCAAAACTTCTTACTTAGTAAAGATGAAGCCTATGGCATTTTTGAACATCAGAAATCGGTAATTGAAACAAACTGGCAATCTGTCTGTGATGAAGCTGAATTGAGCGAAGTAGATCGGATATTATTTTGGAAAAGGCAATTTTTGAACCCGTTTTCTGTTGAAGAATAATTTAATTTTATTTATGGCAAACACTAGACGTTGAACGCAGCTTCATTAACAGCTGTTCTGCTCTATTTATTTTTAAATTGGATGCCACCGATTCCCATTTTGATACGGACTGCAATAAAGCTTGCCTATTAACATTGGTGTAAATATATCTATCTAGTTGGCATATACGTATATTATACGGTCACTTAAATTCCCTCAAAATGATGATTATTAAATAGAGAAAATACTGACTTTTTAACTATGCGGCAAATAAGTGCGCTTTTAGAGTGGCGTTAACATATGCCACGAGCTGCAATTTAGTTGCTGAGTAAATTTTCAATTAAGCGAATTATGGTGTCTTTTTCTTCTGGTTTAGATTCGGCCACCAATAAGGTAATGGCAGCCAAACCAGTGTCGTTAATAATAGGTTGGTAGTGTTAGTTCATTAGCAAATAATTGACTGGCTTCGCCTTTAGCCATTAAATTTGCTTTTAATTGGTTAATGGCTTGTTTAGCATCAGCTAAGGGCGTTAAGTTACCGCCTTGCTCACCTGTTGGCGCAATTAATAATTCTTCATCGTATTGCTGTAGCCACAAAAATGTTTGGGTGTAACTGGCAATAATATCTACTAATCCCGCACCAAACTCACTATTTTGTGGTAAAGATGCCGCACGTTTAACTAACTGTTGTGTTTTTTCTAATTCGGTTGCATTTTCGGTTAAGTAACTTTCAACTTTACTCACCACTGATTGATGATCACTTATATTATCATCAAAAAAGGCTGTCTATTGTTATATTATTTGTCACTATATCTCTATAGTGATTATTTTGTTCAACGCCATGTATTGTCATTAAAATAATATTTGTAGAGCCTTTGTAAGCAGAACTCTCAATAAATAAATTTTCTTTGTTTTGTAAGTTTTTTGAGTAGGCTTTATCTATCACAAAAATCTCACTATAGAATTTGCACTCTATTATATCAATAACGTCATCATCTCTTACTAATAATATGTCTATCTGAGCACCACTTTTACTCTTGTCTTTTTGTAGAGCTTTCCAATAATGGCTGGTGGTTATTACATTACTGATCCCTAGAGCATGTTTGATTTCTAGAATATGATTATGACAAACATTTTCAAAAGAATATCCGCTCCAAATTTTATAAGGTTGTGCTTTATACAGTTTTAAAAAATAGTTTGTATTTTGCTGTATTGTGACTAAAGATGCACCAAGCACCCATTTGGTGTAAAAATAGATGAATGGAT
>CAZVPC010000307.1:0-1739 GCA_964629005.1 uncultured Pseudoalteromonadaceae bacterium
ATTTTAATCAGTAGAAAAAAAATCACCTTGCATGAAAATAAAATAACAGAATTTCCAGGCAAAATTATCACCTTCAATTACACTTAAAATATCTATAATCAATAATAAAATATTTTATGAGTAAATTTTTGTTTGAAAATGAGTCAGAAGAAATTCCTCCAGTGGCTAAAAACATTAAACATAATGGCAAATTTTGGCGAATTTTAATTATTGATGATGATGACTCTGTTCATCAAGTTACGCGCTTGGTTTTGAATAATGTTGAAATTGAACATCGAGAATTAGAAATTGTTTCAGCTTTTTCTTCGGCTGAAGCAAAAGACATTTTATTAAAAAACAATGATTTCTGTATGGCCTTCGTTGATGTGGTCATGGAAACCGACGATGCGGGTTTACAATTAGTTGAATGGATCCGCCGTGATTTAAAAAATCAAGCCATTCGTTTGATTTTACGTACGGGACAAGCGGGCAGTGCACCAGAAGCCAAAGTGATCAGAGACTTTGATATCAACGATTATAAAGAAAAAACTGATTTTACCGCTAATAAAATGATCACTACGGTATATGCAAGTATTCGCGGTTATCGTGACATCATGACGATTCAACGTAGTTTAGACGCCTTTAAATTACTTATTTCAGCGACCAGTGATTTGTTACGCATTAACCAATTGCGCGCGTTTGGTTCAGCGGCTTTAAATCATTTGTTAAATTTGATGGAGCTTGAAAGTTCAGCATTGTACATAGCTCGCTGCCAAACGGATTATGATCAGCAGAGCATCAATTCAATTATTGCTTGTACTGGAAAATATGTTTGTGAGTCAGATAGTTTAGAAAACTCAAATATTAGCGGCTTGATAAAAAAAATGATCATTCAAGCATTTGATAACAAAAGGCATTATTTTGGGCCAGACTCATTTGTGGGTTATTACGAAACTGACAGTCATTCTGCCTCAGTACTCTACATTGAGTTCGAGGATGATTCAGAGCATTTTAAATCGAATTTGGCTGAATTGTATGCAACTAACGTGGTACTTATTTTAGAAACGCTAACAAAAAAACATGAAATAGAGAAAACTCAAAAAGAATTACTTTATGTGGTTGGTGAAGCGGTTGAGGCACGCAGTAAAGAAACGGGTGCTCATGTTAAACGTGTTGCTATTATTTGTGAGTTATTAGCGCAAAAATTGAATTTAAACCAACGCTTTATTGAAGCTATTCGGTTAGCCGCACCTTTACATGATGTGGGTAAGATTGCTATTCCTGAGTCTATTTTACATAAACCGGGTAAATTAAATGATGAAGAACGAAAAATCATGCAAACACATGCGGAAGTAGGATCAGAAATATTATCTAAATCAAACGTTAGTCTCTCAAAATTAGGTGCTAAACTTGCGCATTACCATCATGAAAATTGGGATGGTAGCGGTTATCCAGAAGGCTTAAAAGGTGAAAATATCCCTATTGAAGCTAGAATTATGGCGGTTGCCGATGTTTTTGATGCTCTGGGTTCAAAACGTTGCTATAAAGAGCCTTGGCAAAACGATAAAATTAAAGCCTATTTAGTTGAGCAAAAAGGGGTAAAATTTGAGCCTAAGTTAATTGATCTTGTTGTTCAGTCTTTTGAAGAATTTGTTACCGTTAGAGCTCAATTCCCTGATGATTATTAATTATACTCATGCTACTTTGAGTTATTGTTAGATAGGATAAAACTCGGTTATTGGTGACCGAGTTTTTATCAT
>CAZVPC010000308.1:0-1717 GCA_964629005.1 uncultured Pseudoalteromonadaceae bacterium
TCAGCCGCCCTATCCCCGAAGAAAAACTAGCCAAATATCTACAACGAAAATAGACACTTATCATTAATTAGAATGTTCTAGAGCCATTTATAGCTGTTTAATATCAATACTCATTTCGCGACTATGACCGCTGGCTTTTATATCGTCAAGATATTGTTGCCAACGTTGCTGATAGTTACGTGCTAGTTCAATTAAAAAACTAACCGAATAAATAGCACGGTAACTATCGTCGAAACACAAACGAAAACCATGTTTACCCACAGGTTCAATGGTTAAGAGTTGCACTTGTTTTTTATGGCTAATAACTTTTTTTACGGGTTGCTCAGTACTGATCCGCAAATATTCATAACTTAAAGAACTGTCAGGAATATTGTTATTTTTCCATGCAATTATTAATAACGCTTTATTTTTTACTAAGGTAAATTTATTAATCATTTGTTGATCTCAATGCCATAGTATTAGTTAGTTAAACAGCGATCTAATGATCCTAAAACCAGCAATCAAGGCACGGATAATAGCCCAACTGCTAAATCAGGATGATCATTTATAAAATAAAACGACTTAAATCTTCGTCTTGCACCACATCAGACAATTTACCATTAACGTATTGTTCATCAATAATAATAGTTTCACCCGATTTGTCATTGGCTTCAAAAGACAACTCTTCAACAATACGTTCCATCATGGTATGTAAACGGCGAGCACCAATATTCTCTGTGTTTTCATTAACTTGCCATGCTGCATTGGCGATAGCACTAATACCGTCTTCACTAAACTCAATATTTACATTTTCAGTTGCTAACAACGCAATATATTGCTCGGTTAAAGACGCATTTGGCTCAGTTAAGATACGCACAAAATCCTCTGTCGTTAACGCTTTCAACTCAACTCGAATAGGCAAACGACCTTGCATTTCAGGGATCAGATCCGAAGGTTTTGCCATTTGAAAAGCCCCCGAAGCAATAAATAAAATATGATCAGTTTTTACCATGCCGTGTTTAGTGCTAACCGTTGAACCTTCAATTAACGGTAATAAGTCTCGCTGCACACCCTCACGAGAAACATCAGGACCAGAACTGTCACCTCGTTTACAAATTTTATCAATTTCATCAATAAAAACAATACCATTTTGTTCAACGGCCTCGATTGCCTTTTGCTTTAAATCGTCAGCATTAACCATTTTAGCGGCTTCTTCTTCTTGCAAAGCTTTTAAGGCATCTTTGATTTTTAATTTCCGTTTTTTAGTTTTATCACTCGACATATTCTGGAACATACTTTGCAGCTGCGAAGTCATATCTTCCATTCCCGGTGGCGCCATAATTTCTACGCCAACTTGCGGTGCCGCAAGTTCGAGTTCAACCTCTTTGTCATCAAGCTTGCCTTCACGTAATTTTTTACGAAATACTTGCCGAGTGTTACTATTGTCAGTGCTCTCTTCGTTACCAAAACCATCGCGTGGATTGGGGATCAATACATCTAAAATACGCTCTTCTGCCGCTTCTTCGGCAAGATATTTAACTCGGGTCATTTCTTGCTCTTTCAACATTTTTACTGCCATATCAGCAAGATCACGAATAATACTTTCAACTTCTTTGCCGACATAACCCACTTCGGTAAATTTTGTTGCTTCAACTTTAATAAAAGGAGCATTGGCAAGTTTGGCTAATCGACGCGCAATTTCAGTTTTACCAACCCCTGTAGGGCCGATCATTAGAAT
>CAZVPC010000309.1:0-1709 GCA_964629005.1 uncultured Pseudoalteromonadaceae bacterium
ACTCGATCTCTCCAATGAACCCGCGTGGCTGGATCTCGGCCATGGCGTGCGGGTGTACAAGCAGAAGACAACTATTATGGTTTTCACCTTAACGACTGGAGCGAACAAGTAGACCCACGCGTAGACTCCGATGTATTATTTTCAGATGAAGGTGAAACCGCCAGCATGGTTACTTTAATTGGCGCTTATATTGAACATAAAGAACCCATTAAATCCCGAAAAATTGCCATCTTCTTAGCTTTTTTTCCTTTAACGGGTATATTTGGTGCTCACCGTTGGTATTTAGGCTTTTATAAAATTGCTATTATCCAAACGGTCATTACCGGACTTACCTTAGGCACTGGTTATTTATGGCCCTTTGTTGAGGGGGTTCTCTTAGTTTCTGGACGGATAGAAAAAGATATTAATGGTCATCCACTTAAATAAAACCCTGTTTGGTATAGAGACATTATCAAATTTGTGTATAATAACAAGCACTCACAGCCGTCAATGGTGAGTTTTTCAAACAGAAAAAAGAGTTGGAAAAAGTACTTATAAATCAACGATGTGAAGTGTCCTTGCATGTCATTGAAATTAAAGTAGAATTAGCGTCAAGCAGTTTGAAAGTAGCCCTGTTTATGAAGGGATTAAGACCTATGTTGCCCCCTGTAGGGAGCACGACTAGGGGGTTTGAAAGTAGCCCTGTTTATGAAGGGATTAAGACAATACACCATTAACGATTGATGGTGGCTGTGCTGTTTGAAAGTAGCCCTGTTTATGAAGGGATTAAGACTCATCAACTGAATATGTAACTGCTATTTCTTTATTTTAATCAACCCGAAAGGAATAGCAACAGCTTAGGAGAAGAAAATAGGTTTGTGCGGCGTGATAGCGTTAAATGTAGCTAAAAATATTTGCGTGCGTGTTTGAGCATCAATGTCTAGCAGTAAGGAAAAGCCCCATCCTTTAGGATGAGAGGTAGGGTGTTAATCTAGCCACTCAATAATATGGTCTTCTAAGTCATCAACTTGGGCTTCTTTGATAGCAAAACTACTAATGGATACACCTGCTTCTTTTACGCTATTGCTGTTACCTGATACGAGAGGATGCCAATTAGGAAGGTCTTTACCATCACTGAGTAACCGATAAGCACACGTGGCAGGCAACCAATTATATTCAGAAAAATGATGGTGTTGTTTTAGGTCGATACATTCAGGAACGATTGTTGTGCGTTCCCTGTAACGTGTGCAACGACAACTTTCTAAATCAATTAAGTCACAGGCTACACGGGTGAAAAATATTTCACCCGTGTCCTCATCTTCTAGTTTATTTAAACAGCATTTAGCACAGCCATCACAAAGTGATTCCCATTCAGCGGTACTCATTTCAGATAATTTTTTAGTTTGCCAAAAGCTCATAGGGATCGTTGTTGTTTGCGTGAAGTGGTAAAAATATTAATCGTCCGTTTTAAAAGGTTCATCAGCTAATATCTTTTTTAATAAAGGCACGCTGAGTTTACGCTTGGCAATTAAAGTGGCGCGTTCTAGTTCGGGGAGTAGTCGCCATAAAGTAGGTAAATCACGCGCATAATGCTTACTCAAAAATTGTCCGACTTTAGGCGAGATTTCAAACCCCAAAAAACTAGCTTTACAAGTAAAGGCAGCAATACTTTCAGTTTCGGAGAGTTCTTGTAATTTTAGGGTTAACCCCCAGCTCATACGGGTTTTTAA
>CAZVPC010000310.1:0-1706 GCA_964629005.1 uncultured Pseudoalteromonadaceae bacterium
TGCCAGTGTGGTTTTTTTCATTCTCTTTCCCCTACGTGTGCTGTTTTAATTTTTAGTTGTGTTAATCGCTTTTTATAGAGCAAGGAACAGACCAAAAAACAAAAACATAAAGCATTGAAAGATAAGTAAAAAATAAACATGGGTTTAATGCTTAGGGTGGGAACTCACCCATTGAGAGATCTCAGTTGATACAAAATAGGAACATTTTAGACAATAGCAAGGTAAGGTTTGAAAATAACAGATGCTGAAATAAATTCAGGATGACGAAATTTCTGTGTATTCATCTCTAGCAAGTTGATATTTTTTCATTTTATCGTATAAGGTTTTTCTCGGTAGATTTAATTCTTCCATGGTGTCTTTTATCTTACCTTTATTATTAGCAAGCGCTTCTTCAATGAGTGAACGTTCAAAAAATTCAACTCGTTCAGTGAGTGTTAATTCTGATTGAATATTATTATTTTGAGCACTATTCTTTTGGCTAAAAGTCGCCTCGCTACCTAATAATATGTAGCGCTCTGCCATATTTCTTAATTCTCGAACATTACCCGGCCACCGATGGTTGAACAATTGCACCATGTTTTCTTGTGACAAAGCCAAGTATTCACGATGATATCTAGCCGAAGCAATACGAGCAAAATGAATAAATAATAACGGAATGTCTTCCATGCGTTCTCGTAACGGCGGAATGTTGATTTTAACTAAATTGAGTCGGTAATATAAATCATGGCGAAACCCACCTTGGTCGCACAATGCTAATAAATCAACTTTGGTTGCGGCAACAATTCTAAGATCAAGCGCTATCGCTTTATTTGAACCTAAACGAACAACTTTGCGTTCTTCTAAAACCCGTAATAATTTAATTTGCAACGACATCGGCGTACTTTCAATTTCATCCAGAAAAATAGTACCGCCATTAGCATGTTCAAATTTACCAATCCTTCTCTTATCTGCACCCGTATAAGCACCTGATTCAGCGCCAAACAATTCACTTTCAATAATAGTTTCCGGTATCGCACCACAATTTAACGCAACAAAATTGTGTTCTTTGCGCTGGCTATGATCATGTAAATAACGCGCAACAAGTTCTTTGCCCGTACCGGTTTCACCATCAATTAAAACATCTGCAGGGGCATCAACAACTTGATTAAGAATATGAAGCATATCTTTGATCACTTTAGTTTTGCCGAGAATACGTGGACCGGGGGTTGAATGCTGATCAAGCTCTTTTTTTAAAGCCCTATTTTCAATCGTTAAACTGCGTTTTTCTAATGCTCTTTTAATAACATCAAGTAAATGATCGTTATCAAAGGGCTTTTCAATAAAGTCGTAAGCTCCTTTGTGCATCGCCTCAACCGCCATGGAGATATTACCAAATCCAGTGAGCAATATGATCGGTAAGGTATTGTCAATTAGATTTATTTCGGCCATTAACTGATGTCCGTTCATACTAGGCATATTAATATCACTAACGATAACGCCAGCCCAACCAGCATGAAGGTTTTTTAGTAATTCCCTACCTGATGAAAAGCAGTGAACATCAAAATTATTTAACTGTAAAAGTTGTTCAATGGCGGTACGAATATGTGCTTCGTCATCAATAATAAATACTGCGCCTTGTATGTTAGCCGCCATAATAAAAAATCCTAATGCTGTTGAAACAAAGGTAATTCAAGCTTGAATTCTGCGCCACCTTCAGGGTGATTATG
>CAZVPC010000311.1:0-1688 GCA_964629005.1 uncultured Pseudoalteromonadaceae bacterium
AGGAAGATCAAATAAAGCTTTTACTTCAGTAATGCTCCAATGATGTTGATTCATGATTTTAAGACGGTTTAATGACATGCTTTTTCTCATTGCAACTTTAATTATTAGCGCGTAGTCTAGCGTTCCAAACGCTGATGTCAACATAACAAACCAACAACACTTTACAAATGAATAAAAAACAAGCGAATCTTTTATCCTTTGATCGCCAAGCTATTTGGCACCCTTACACTTCAATGTCTGCGCCATTACCCTCTTATTTAGTTTCATCCGCTTCAGGCGTCGAAATAAAACTGGCTACGGGTGCAACACTTATCGACGGTATGTCATCTTGGTGGGCGGCAATTCATGGTTATAACCATGCCAAGTTAAACCAAGCGGTGATCAAACAAACGACACAAATGGCACATATTATGTTTGGTGGTTTAACACACGAACCGGCAATAACGTTATGTAAAACCTTAATAGCTATAACACCTGAGCCATTAGAAAAAGTATTTTTGTGTGACAGTGGCTCTGTCTCGGTTGAAGTTGCAATGAAAATGGCATTACAGTTTTACCAGTCTAAAGGAGGAGTTTATAAAAATAAATCGCAATTTTTAACAGTTCGTAATGGTTATCATGGTGATACTTTTGCGGCGATGTCAGTTTGTGATCCTGTTAATGGCATGCATCAATTATTTGAAAAAATGTTGGCCAAACAAATTTTTGCTCCTGCGCCGCAAACGGCATTTGGGCATCCTTGGCAAAAAAATGATCTTAATAAGCTTGAACAGCTATTTGCTCAACACCACAAAAATATTACTGCGTTTATTATTGAGCCCATAGTACAAGGCGCTGGTGGTATGAAAATGTATCACCCTAACTTTTTAAAAGCTTGTCGACGATTTTGTGATCAATATGATGTTTTATTGATCATTGATGAAATTGCTACCGGATTTGGTCGAAGCGGAAAATTATTTGCTTGTGAATACGCAAATGTTAGCCCCGATATTATGTGTTTAGGTAAAGCGCTTACCGGTGGTTATATGACCTTAGCGGCAACCTTATGTACCAGCAATGTTGCACAAATCATCAGTACTGGCGAAGCAGAATGTTTTATGCATGGGCCCACTTTTATGGGTAATCCATTAGCATGTGCTGTTGCTAATGCAAATTTAGCGCTACTGGCAACGGGTCAATGGCAACAACAAGTTAAGGCGATAGAACAACAGCTTAATCAAGAATTGTTGCCTTTAATAAATCATTCTCGCGTTGCAGATGTTCGGATACTTGGTGCCATCGGCGTTGTTGAAACTAAACCAGCCGTCAACATGAAAAACATTCAACAACGTTTTGTTGAATTAGGCGTATGGATACGTCCCTTTGGTAAATTAATTTATTTAATGCCACCTTTTATTATCAATTCAGCACAACTAAAAAAATTAAGCCATGCTATTGCAGTTGTTCTTAATGACGATAATTGTTTTAACCTAGGTTAAATAAGGATTATTGAATATCAAAATAAATATAAACTACCCAAGCGATGGTGATTAACAATAATAAAATCAAATTAAAGTTATGATTAATATCATGCATGCGACGAGCACGAAAACGATTAATTAACACCGCAGCAAGGCTGACAAAAGCGCTGAACCATAAGGTGGCATATAAATAATTTGTCAGTTGCGGTTGCCATATTTTTCTAACTT
>CAZVPC010000312.1:0-1679 GCA_964629005.1 uncultured Pseudoalteromonadaceae bacterium
GTAAGTTATCGAAAATAAAACAAAAAAGACCCTTTCAATGAAATTAATTAATCTTATATGCTGTTGGTTTATTGTGCGTAATAAATCAACATAAGAAAGGTAGCATAAATAAACAAATTCTAGTTTTTCGCGCATTTGATCTTCGTGACAGGTTTTTTATACCATTCATTCATTTTACAAAGCACAATTCATCATGATATGATGAATTGCGTACGAGAGAATGAATGAGAGTGAATAGCAATGGCAATATCATGGCATTACAATAGGCCATCTCTGGCAAAAAATATCACCCAACAATTAACCAGTGGCTTATTTAACCGTCTTGCCTATTTAGGACAAAGACGGATTGGAAAAACAATGTTTTTACTAAAAGATCTTATGCCGAGTTTAGTTAAAGCCAATTGTATTCCTGTTTACATATCGATGTGGAGTAACAAAAATGCTCCTCAAAAAGAAATTATCAATAAATTACAAATGTCTCTTAAGCAACTGGGTAAAAAAGACGCTTTGCAGTCAGTGCTAACGGCAGAGATCATCAAAATAAATGTATTAGGCATAACGGCCGAGTTTGGTACGTTAGATCCTGTTGTCGCCACCGATGATGAGTTAGTGATCATCGGTAACCTTTTGCGGCAATTGGTGCAGGAAGCATCAAATAAACGGGTAGTTTTATTGATCGATGAAATTCAGCACCTGATCACTGCAAAAGAATTTTTTCCCTTGCAATACATGTTAAGAACAATATTAGATGAATTAAATGAATCAATAGGCGTTTTATATACGGGTTCAAGTCGCAGTGGAATTGAAGCCATGTTTAATAATAAAGACATGCCTTTTTTTAATAGTGCCAATCAAGTTGCATTCCCTCATTTAGGGGACAATTATGTGATTCATATTAACGCCATGCTGAAAAAACACTTCGCTCTAAGCTATAGCACCAGAGAGTTGATCAAATATTTCAATTCAATTAATCAATCGGCATTTTGGTTTGATCGTTTAGCGCAATATCTCGCCCTAAATCAAACAGATCTTCAGGAAGCATGCAGCACTATTAACGAAATGATGCAATTGGAAAGTCAGTATGATTCAACGGTTGATGCTTTAACAAAAATACAACAAGGAGTTCTTGTACGAGTTGCAGATAAACTATCTCGCTATGATGAAGAAGCAATAACCTTATATAAAAAAGTGGGTGTTAATAAACCGAGTAGAAGTCAAATTCAATCAGCCTTTAAATCATTGCAAAGTAAACGTTTGATCACAAAAGTAGGTCATACGATTTTCATTGAAGAAAGTGGGATCGCTAGGTTTATTAAAGAAAAATATAATTTATGATAAATGTTGTGAATATTTTCCATTCTCACAAAGCTAAAATGATAAAGTTTGGAGATGTCATCGGCCAACCGGAAACATGCAATTAACAAATAAGGATCGGTGTCGCGCAGTTGACACCTTGTCTTAGTGATGCATATATTCAATATTTACTAGGTACTAAAAGATAAAACCTCATGAGTAATATAAATTGCATAGGCTTGGATGCTATTAGTCAATAGATAAGGATGTTTCGTAAACAAAAAGACAGGACTCAGCAATATCGGCATTAGAAAAGTGCAGCGTGTTAATAATCCTAGATTCAGCAGTTGGGCGCGAAATAAGAGTGTAGCTATCTGATTTAATTA
>CAZVPC010000313.1:0-1638 GCA_964629005.1 uncultured Pseudoalteromonadaceae bacterium
ACGCCATTTTTGTAATTCAGTGTAATAGTGATCCCATACACAGGGGTTGCAAGCACCACCGCCACAACAATCATCGTCAGCTGGTGGGAGGGGTTTTTCTAAAGGTTTAGTCATTTATTAACGTTACTGTAATTATCTGTGTGTCGATTGTTAATTCTAGCATTGTGTTGATGCTCTTTTAGCAAATAAAAAAAAGAAAGCCTGAATTCGGGGGATATTTGAATTTGACAGGCTTTTTTCAGGTTTAGCTTAGGGTTTAAGTGTTTTCATCAACGGCTAATTTTTTTTCTAAATAATGAATGTTTGCTCCACCGGTCACAAAACCTTGATCGGTTAAAATATCTTGATGTAAAGTGATATTGGTTTTAATGCCATCGACCACTAATTCAGCTAAAGCGTTGCGCATACGCGCAATCGCCACATCACGATTATCACCCCAAGTGATTAATTTACCGATCATAGAATCATAATGTGATGGTACAGAATAGTCGGCATAAATATGTGAATCCCAACGAACCCCTAAGCCTCCCGGTGGATGAAAACGTGTTATTTTACCCGGAGAAGGAATAAAAGTACGCGGATCTTCTGCGTTAATACGACATTCAATCGCATGACCCGCAACTTTTATATCATCTTGGGTATAAGATAAGGGTTGACCTGCGGCAATACGTAATTGTTCTTTGATCAAATCTACACCAGTGATCATTTCTGTTACCGGATGTTCTACCTGAATACGAGTATTCATTTCGATAAAATAAAATTCACCGTTTTCGTATAAAAATTCAAAAGTTCCTGCACCACGATAGTTAATTTCAAGGCAAGCATTACAACAACGCTCACCAATTTTTTTGCGCATTTCTGGGGTGATACCCGGAGCAGGCGCTTCTTCAACCACTTTTTGATGGCGACGTTGCATGGAACAATCGCGCTCGGCTAAGTGTATTGCCGAGCCTTGACCGTCAGCAAGAATTTGAATTTCAACATGACGAGGGTTTTCTAGATATTTTTCCATGTAAACCATATCATTATTAAAGGTCAATCGTGCTTCGGTTTTGGTTAATTGAATAGACTCAATTAATTCATCTTCACTGCGTACTACACGCATACCTCGGCCACCGCCGCCGCCCGATGCTTTGATAATAACGGGATAACCAATGCGTTTAGCGTGTGCTAGGTTAATGTTACTATTATCGGTTAGTGAACCATCTGATCCTGGTACACAAGGGACGCCTGCCGCTTTCATCGCTTTTATTGCCGAAACTTTGTCACCCATTAAACGAATGCTTTCAGCGGTGGGTCCAATAAAAGTAAAACCAGATTTTTCGACTTGCTCAGCGAAATCTGCATTTTCAGCTAAAAAGCCATAACCTGGATGGATCGCAACGGCATTAGTAACCTCGGCTGCGGTTATGATTGAAGGAATATCTAAATAGCTTACGGTTGCTGGCGGTTTGCCGATACAAATAGTTTCATCAGCTAGTAAAACGTGTTTTAGCGTTCTGTCTGCGGTTGAATGCACCGCGACGGTTTTAATGCCGAGTTCTTTACAAGCACGTAAAATTCTTAATGCAATTTCGCCTCGATTGGCGATAACAACTTTATCTAACATGGAATTACCCTTATTTGTTGGGCTTATTC
>CAZVPC010000314.1:0-1611 GCA_964629005.1 uncultured Pseudoalteromonadaceae bacterium
TTACTATCGAGTACGCTTTTGTCTTCAGAATCTTCACATGAATCTTCCACATTAACGGGTGTGCAACGCTTATTAGAAGCGGGTTTATTATTTTCGTGTCTTTTCGCCATGTTTATGATGTTGGCGTTATTTAGCTTTGATGCCGCTGACCCTGGTTGGTCTCAAACGGGTTATCAATTGCCGATCAGAAATCTTGGTGGTGCAGTTGGTGCTTATCTTGCTGATTTATTGTTAAGTTTGTTTGGTTTGATTGCTTATAGCTTACCGTTTGTTATTGCCATATCAGGTTGGTTGTTATTTCAAAAATATCACCAGTTAATGAAATTAGATTATTTAACCCTAGGTTTGAGATTTATCGGTTTTATCATGTTCTACATTGGCATAACTTCGTTAGCTAGCATGAATTTTGATGATGTCTTTTATTTTTCTGCGGGTGGTATTTTAGGTGATGTACTTTCACATAGCTTTTTACCCTATTTTTCTCTTGTTGGCAGTACGTTATTATTTTTAACCTTTGTTTGCTCTGGCTTTGTGTTGCTAACTGGCTTTTCATTACTTGGATTTATTGATCTCGTCGGTAAATATACCATTATTGTGGTGCAATATTTGATCACCTTGCCAGCACTCATTATCGATAAATTTGGTAGTGCCAAATTGAATAATGGTGAGGCTAAAAATACCGTCATTGCACTTGATACCCCTCAAACAAATAAAGCCCTTAATGTGGTTGATGAAGCCCAACCTGAAATTGAACAGGCGTTTAAAGATCTTGCTGACAATTCTTTTTTTAGTCAATCTTTTAATGAACCGGCATTGGCAAATAATAATGCGGAACCTTTTGTGGCCATTAATGATCTTATGGGTGAACCTATTGATATTAATGTTCAGGAACAAGTTAGCGATGATGAAATTGCCGCAGCTTTTGCCGAGGTAGAAAAAATCAATATTGCTGATGATCAGCTAAACGAAGTTAATATTGTACCGATTAGTGCTAATAATGACGCTAGTGTTTTTACAAAATACCAAGGTATGCCGTCAATTGCCTTGTTAGATCGAGCCGATAAGGTTGAGAATCCAGTCACTAAAAATGAACTTGAACAAACTAGTCGTTTAGTTGAAGCCAAATTGCTTGATTTTGGTGTGCAAGCACAAGTAGTTTCTGTGTTTCCGGGGCCGGTTATTACGCGTTTTGAATTGGAACTAGCCCCAGGCGTTAAAGTGAGTAAAATTTCCAATTTATCAAAAGATTTAGCGCGGGCATTATCTGCTATTAGCGTACGTGTGGTCGAAGTTATTCCGGGTAAATCGGTTATTGGCTTAGAATTACCAAACAAACATCGTGAAATAGTACGTTTGAGCGAAGTCATCTCGTGTGCTGACTTTACTGAGTCGAGTTCACCGCTAACTATGGTGTTAGGTAAAGATATTGCCGGAGAGCCTATTGTGGTTGATCTAGGTAAAATGCCGCATTTATTGGTGGCAGGTACGACCGGTTCAGGAAAATCTGTGGGTGTAAATACCATGATTGTTAGCTTGTTATATAAGTCAACACCGGAAGATGTGCGTTTGATCATGATCGATCCTAAAATGTTGGAATTGTCGGTGTATGAA
>CAZVPC010000315.1:0-1598 GCA_964629005.1 uncultured Pseudoalteromonadaceae bacterium
TGCCGTCATATTATGACGCAATAGAATTAGATGAAAATGGTGAAGTTAACTTGCGTGAGTTAGTGGAAAGCGAATTGTTATTGGCAATTCCACTAATTCCTAAGCATGAGCTTGAAAATTGTCAAGCTTCTGCCGATAGTACCTGGGGTAAGTTGCCAGAAGAGCTTGATAAACCGAATCCATTTGATGTATTGAAACAACTCAAGTAATTAAACGATTTTAGGAGTAGGGCAATGGCTGTTCAAAAGAGCAAAAAATCTCGTTCAAGACGTGGTATGCGCCGTTCACATGACGCATTAACAACAGAGAATTTATCAGTAGATCCAGTATCTGGTGAAACTCACCGTCGTCACCATGTAACAGCTGATGGCTTTTACAAAGGTGAAAAAGTAATCGCTAAGTAAGCATTACTTTTGACAAATCTAACCTTAGCGTTAGATGTTATGGGGGGTGATAAAGGCCCCCATGTAACAATTCCTGCTGCATTGCTTGCGGTTAAGGAACTCCCCAATCTCCACCTTATTCTTTGTGGCGACGAAGATCTTATTTCTTCAATATTAGCGCAACATCAACAAATAAATAATTCCCAACTGTCATTGTGTGCATCAACACAATCCGTTGAAATGTGTGATAAACCCGCACATGCTATCCGTTTTAAAAAAGACTCATCAATGCGTAAAGCACTTGATTTAGTTGCGTCTGGTAAAGCACAAGCGTGCGTGAGTGCCGGCAATACAGGTGCCTTATTTGCGACAGCGCATTTTGTGCTAAAAACTATTCCGGGGGTTGATCGTCCAGCGTTGATCTCGTCTTTACCTACGCATGATGAAAAAAAACATGTTTTTATGCTAGATTTAGGCGCTAATGTGTTTTGTGACTCACAAGTACTTTATCAATTTGCTTTGATGGGGGCGGTGATGGCTGAAACGGTTGAAAATATTCAGGCTCCTCGTATTGCTTTACTTAATATGGGTGAAGAGGAAATTAAAGGTAGTGACAATATCAAGCAAGCGGCAGTGCAGCTAGCAGCTAATGATGCTATTAATTATATTGGTTTTGTTGAAGGCAATGATATTTTTTCTAATAAAGCTGATGTGATTGTTTGTGACGGTTTTGTTGGCAATGTTGCGCTAAAAACCTGTGAAGGGGTAGCGAAAATGGTTTATGAAAAATTCAAAGCCCATTTTTTTAATAATTTAACGGGAAAAATTCTCGGTAAATTGTTAACACCAACAATAAAAAAACTGTTTAAAACACTGAACCCCGACCAGTACAACGGCGCAAGTTTGATAGGATTACGCGGAATTGTTGTTAAAAGCCATGGTAATGCCAATATAACGGCGTTTTATTGCGCTATTTTAGAAGCAGTAAGAGAAGTTGAGCGCCAAGTTCCTGAAAAAATTAAAGCGAAACTGGAACAAGGCATATTAGCGCGAAATTAACTTATCATGGCTAGATATTATTTATAAAAAATTGAATACAACAAACGTTTAATTTTCTACTCTAAAAAAGAATCAGGTTAAAAATATGCAAAATAATTTAGCGTTTGTCTTTCCCGGACAAGGTTCGCAAACTGTCGGTATGCTTGCCGATTTTAG
>CAZVPC010000316.1:0-1568 GCA_964629005.1 uncultured Pseudoalteromonadaceae bacterium
CCCATTAGTGATCTCCCGTCAAGTAGGCAAAGCAATTTCTCTTAATCTTTTTCATTAAGTTTAAAATGGATCTGTTGTTGCTTATTTGTCAGCCATTATGCACCTAAAAATTTCATGGTTTGGTGTCAACTAATATGCACCCGTCACCCATCTGAATTAAGGCAAATTGTTGATAGCGATAAATCGATATCAACAGCCCTTGGCTTATCGCCTCAGAAATCATTTAGTGCCGCACCTTGTCCAAGTCGTTGGAATAATTGTTTATTCGCTTTGACAGTGAAATGGCTCATACCTTCGGTATGTCCAGCCCCTTGTGGCTCAAAATACAGGCATATTAGCTTGTACAAAGTAAGTCGGTTAAACGAGCGGGTCAATCAGTTACATGGTTTTACCAAACCCCTTTCCAGACTCTCGCTCGTTCAACCAAAACTATAAACATTTCAAAATCTTGTCCTTAAGAATGGCAGCCAAAGGCTTTGTTAACATCAAAAGAAACACCATCACGAAGTATGTAATAACAAGCTCTAGCTAACTTATGAGCTACCGCCCCTTTGGCTATCATGACGTGTGTTTTTACTAATTTTCGTTGATAATATTTTTTTATTGTTTCGTTGTAACGGATCGCATAATTAGCCGCCTCAACAAATGCCCATGCTAAATATTTATTGCCATTCTTAGTATTGGTTTTGGACTTTTTCTTGCCATTACTATACCTAGCACCGTTAACACAGCGGCAATAGGAAACATACTGCCCCACTTTATCAAAACGAGAAATATCACCCGTCTCTAGCATGATAGTTAACCCTAGTATTAGACCAATACCATCGGTACTTGTTAAGTTAATAAACTCATCTTTTAATTGAACTTGCTTGCAAAGTGATTTTTCAATTATTTTAACTTGCTGCTTTATACAATTAAGTGCCATTAAATTACTTTCGATAGCCAAGCAAACATTAGGATCGCTAAAATGTTTTTTTATTTCTTCTTTGGTAAGCTGCTTTACTTTATTAGCGCTGATCCGACCGTTGATATGTCTATCATATAAGCCTTGAATTGAAAGTAGGTTCTTTGTACTTTGCTGCACTAATTGACCACGCTTACGTAGCAAATCTCTGATCATCCGTTGTTCTTTAGGATAAATATAACCTTCTGGAAGAATATCAAGGCGTAGCATTTCAGCCAGCCATTTTGCGTCGCTATCATCATCACCATACTTTAAACCACTGTACTGTTGTATTGCGGCAGTATTTGCCAAATGAAGTTTATATCCTGCTTCCATTAAACCATCAACGAGCCAGTACCAATTGTATGTAGACTCAACAACTAAACCCATTAACTCATTAGAATAAGGTTTAAGATAAGCTTTAATTGTTTTAAGATCATTAGTGATACGTTTTCTAAAAACAACATTGCCATTTTCATCAATAATATTTATTACCGAATTATTTGAATGCAAATCTAATCCACCATATAGTTTCATTTAGATCTCCCCCGTGGAGTAAGTTAGTGTTATCAGAACCACTACTTTACCGTGATGCGGAGGGAGATCGCTATATGATTATCAGCTA
>CAZVPC010000317.1:0-1532 GCA_964629005.1 uncultured Pseudoalteromonadaceae bacterium
AATGCCCAAAACTCATTTAATAACTGCTCGCTTGAAGTCGGCTCTACATATTGATAAAAATATTTATTGGGTAAAATTTCATAGCCTAATTGCTCGACTTCTTCCCATCTTATAATTTGATAATCAATTTCATCGGCTAAAAATTGATTAATATGCTGGGGCTTATCGGTTTGGGACGCATCAAAGGGGATATATTCAGTATCAGCTAAATAATGACGGTGATAAAACTCGGCTTCCTTTTGCTGTACTTTTACCCATTTTTTAATCTCGTTAAGCGTGTCATTTTTTAGTTGGCTAACCTGCGTTTTTAAGTTTTCTGCTAATAGGGTTTCAAAGGGTTTTGCGCCATCAATCTGCATTTCTACCGTGATAATGGCATCCTCTTCAAACGGTGATTGAATGTCAATGTAAAGCGTAAAATCACCATAGAACTCAACTTGTTTTTTGATATTGGCATTGCTTAGTTGAGAAGGGAGCGACTCGCGTATCCACATCGGTTTATCCTGCTCATCCGCTTGCCAGTAGACTATTTTCACTTTGTGAAAGGCAAAGTCGGTGGTGCTGAATTTTTTACAATCTTCATCCGCTTGCCATGTAGAAAATTTATTGTGTATCCAGTGGCGGTGGTCATCGCTGAGTCTATTGCGTTTGTTACCAAAGGCTTTGGGTTCTTTTTCACATTGTTGCCGTGCGTTGATAATCAACACCTGATTTTCTTTATGAGCAGGCTTATTGTTGCTGAGTATCCAAATATAAGTATAAATACCCGTGTTATAAAACATTTGTTCAGGCATCATAACGATGCTGTCTAACAAGTCATTCTCTAAGATATGTCGGCGTATTTCACTTGCACCAGAGAGGGCATCACCATTGCTTAACGGTGAACCATTAAAAAGAATCGCAATTTTAGAACCCCCTTGATCGACAGGTTTCATTTTCTCAATCATGCTGAGTAAAAATAGAAATGCACCATCACTTATATCAGGCGTACCCCATTGATAGCGTGAATCATTAAATCTTTCTGCATCGGTTTTATAATCTGACCAATTCACTCCAAACGGCGGGTTAGAGATCATGTAATCAAAGTGTTTGCCGTGGTGTTGGTCGCCATCATCTTCTATGCTTTCTATATGAGGGATAAGCGAATTACCGTGCGTTATATTAATATGAGCTTCGCCTTTTAAAATCATATCCGCTTTGCAGACGGCATAATTTTGGGCTAAATATTCTTGTCCATTCAGTAGAATTAAATCTTCAACTTGTTTTAGTTCGGCGGCGTTTTGGGCTTTATCAACAAGATGCTCTTTGGCAATGGATAACATGCCACCCGTACCACACGCAGGGTCATAAATAGAAATCGCTTGCGTGGCAGTCTTAGGGTTAAAGTCTATATCCATTAGCTCAACCATGACGCGAATAATCTCTCTTGGGGTGAAATGTTCGCCTGTGTCTTTAGCATCGTCTTGAGAGAACTTTTGTAACAGTTCTTCGTACACATAGCCCATTTCAATATTAGACAGTCGTTCAGGGCT
>CAZVPC010000318.1:0-1514 GCA_964629005.1 uncultured Pseudoalteromonadaceae bacterium
TAAGAAAACCGTGGTACGTCCCCTATTTAAGGTAAGGAAAAGTTTAACGCACAACCGTGTAAAAACTGTTGAATATTTTGCTCAACATATAAGTCACCTTGATTGGGTTGATTCGGCGCAAGTGGCGGATAAGCACCATAGCCACCTAATAAGCATTGCCATGACACGGCATCAAAATGATTATTCAAGCCTTGACGGTCAATTTCTACGGCTAAATCTTCACGTTTGTACCAAACATCTAAAATATGACGCAATGAATCAGAAAGGTGCAAGTTGTCACGGTTAGCTCGCCAATAATCGCTGTCATCGCGAGTATTAAGTTTATAATGCGCAACAATATAATCACGTACGCGCTCAAAACGCTCGCTCACTAACACGTTATATTGTTCGCATACTTGCTCACGCTGTGCCAAAGAATTTAAACCACCTTGTTCAAATTTCGACATAAACATTTCAATACACAATTGCACTAAATGTAAGGCGGTGGCTTCAAGCGGTTCAATAAAACCTTGTGATAAACCTAATGCCAAACAATTGTGTGACCAATGTTTTTCCAGACTGCCAACATTCATTTTTAAGTGGTTCGCTTCTACATCATTATCTAAACAACCAAGATGGGCACGCAACTCGGTTTCAGCATTATCAGCAGTGACAAAATCATCACTGTAAACATAACCGTTACCAAAACGATTGGTTAACGGGATCTTCCAACACCAGCCATTTGATAGTGCTGTTGATACAGTTTCCGCTGGAATTTTTTCAGTTATTGCTGTTGGTAACATTACCGCTGAATTGTTAAATAAATTATCTTTATAGTTATTAAACTTCACGCCTAATGTTTTTTGCATTAACAGCGCAGAAAAGCCTGTACAATCGACAAAAAAGTCACCGTCGATAATCTCGCCGTCACGGGTAGTTATCGATTTTATGTCACCATTTGCATGGCGCTGTGCATCAACAACATGTGCTTGACGATGAATAACACCTTTTGTTGACGCAAAATCAGCTAAAAACTCACCTAACAAGTTGGAATCAAAATGATAACCATACTCCATTTTAAAGGGAAAATTTTCTGGTGTTATTGGCCCTTTGCCCTGTTCAGCAAGCACACCATTAATTAAAAAGTCTGCTGGCGTGGTGTTAACATTTAAACCCAAGCGCCGAGTGCGACCGTTAACTAAAAAAGCACGTGAAGTAAACGTATCTATTTGCGAGGTAAACGGGTGACTATAACTTTTAATACCCGATTGAGGACTCCAATCACTAAAACGGATACTCATTTTATAGGTTGCATTACAACGCGGCATCCATGCGGACTCTGCAATATCAAGCATTTCAAAAAAACGTTTCAACGTGGGCGTAGAACCTTCCCCAACACCAATAATGCCAACATCAGCTGATTCAACTAGGGTTATTTGTACTTGTGCTGGCTGATCTTTTTTTGTTAACCATTTTTTTGCAAAAAGGTTTGCTGCCATCCAACCCGCCGTACCGCCACCTAAAATGACAATTTT